>JBARAF010000406.1:0-7646 GCA_049791695.1 Croceibacterium sp. | reverse complement strand
TGGCGTTGCGACGGATGCGCTTCTTGGCTTGCGGCGTATTGGCCATGTTAGTCCTTACCTCGGGCCGGTTGCAGGCGGCCAATTGAAACTTATGCGATGGAATCGATACCAGCGGTTACCCGCCGTGAAAGCGGGGCCCTTAGCGACAGGTACCCGAATCGTCAAGCAAACCAGCCATGAGGTCCGACCCCTGTATCGCGCCAATTGCCGCATCCGGCAAAAGCGGGCAAGAGCGTGGCCAGATCGAACAGGGCGGAACTGTTCTTCACCACCGGCAACAGGTCGATCCTGAGTTACCTGCTGAAGCCCTTCACCGACCACTTGCGCCGGGCCATGCGGGAATAACGGGCCGAATCAGTCACTTTTGGCACTTGGGGCAGAACCAGGTGCTGCGCCCGCCCTGGACGATCCGCTGGATCGTGCCGCCGTCATCATGGGTGCACGGTTGCCCCTCGCGCCCGTAAACCTGGAAGCGGGTGGCGAAATAGCCCAGTTCTCCACCCGGCCCGGCAAAATCGCGCAAAGTGGACCCGCCGTCCTCGATCGATTGCAGCAACACTTCGCGGACTGCCGGGACCAGCCTCGTCAGCGCTGCCTTGCTGACAGTGCCCGCCGCCCGCCGCGGATCCACGCCAGCGCGGAACAGCGCCTCGCAGACATAGATGTTGCCAAGACCAGCCACGATCCGCTGGTCCAGCAGCAACAGCTTGATCGCCTGCTTGCGCCCGGCCAGCGCGGCTTTCAGGTGCGCCGGGGTCAGCCCCGGGCCCAGCGGTTCCGGCCCCATCACCGCGAAAGCGGGCCACTGGTCCAGCTGGTCGGTGTCCGCCAGGGCGACAAAGCCGAACCGGCGCGGATCGTTCAGGGCAAAGCGGTGCCCACCCGCTTCCAGCACCATGTGATCGTGCTTGCCGATGTCTTCGGGATCGATCCGCCAGCGCCCGCTCATCCCCAGATGGAAGATCAGGGTGCTGCCGCGATCCGTCTGGATCAGGCCATATTTGGCCCGCCGCGACAGGGCGGTGACTGTCGCTCCGGTCAGGGCCTGCACCAGCCCTTCGGGAAAGGGGAAGCGCAAGTCCGGCCGGTGCAGCGCGACATGGCTGATCCGTTCGCCATCCAGATAACGGGCCAGCCCGCGCACAGTGGTTTCAACTTCGGGGAGTTCCGGCATGGCGCGGGAGTAGCGGGCGGAATGGCCGATAGGAAAGCGACAATTACGCTTCGGCTGACGCAAACGGCGCGCTCAGTGCCAGGTGCGGCTGCACCGTGCGCTGACAGGCCAATCCTGATCGTGCCGCGCAAGCGGATTTGCAACGGGGCGGATTGTATTGCCCGGCGCGACGGCTAAACGACAGCTGATGGCTGCAAGGGACGGTGGCCACGGCCAACTTGTGTTGGCAGGACTGGCCGGGACTGGGCCAGGCACGGGCCATGACTGTGGCTGCTGCAGAGTTGCGGCGTCTTGCAGCGTGGCGTTTGAAGGGACGACGACAAGTGGTGATCGAATTCCTGGCTGCGGCGGTGCTCCCGCTGGCTGCCCCGGCACAGGCGGAAGCGGCCCCTCCGGTGGCGGTGGTGGATACCACCTTGACTGCGCCTGCTCCTGCCCCAGTTCCCCCTCTCGTTCCTGGCGACGCCCCCGCCGGTGCCGAGGCAGATGCGCCCGCACAGGATCAGGCCGTTACGGCAAATCCGGGTGCGGTTGATCCTGCTGTGGTTGATCCAACTGCCGCGCCGGACGAACCCGCCCCGCCGAGCGACCCCGCCATAATCGAAACGGTCGGGCCCGACATCGTGGTGATGGCGCGGGAAAACGTACCGGGCGATCCGATCGCGCAGATCAATGCGCAGACCTTTGCCGTGACGCAGGCGGTGGATGACGCGGTGATTGCGCCCATCGCCATGGCTTATGCCCATTCCGTGCCGCTGCCGGTGCGCCAGGGGCTGCACAACTTCCTCAACAACCTGGATGAACCGATCGTCTTCGTGAACTTCCTGCTGCAGCTAAAGCCGGGCAAGGCGCTGCGCACGGTCGGACGGTTTGCGATCAATTCCACACTGGGGCTGGGCGGGCTGTTCGACGTGGCGAAGAAGCCGCCGTTCAACCTGCCGCGACGGTCCAATGGGCTGGCCGATACGCTGGGGTATTACGGCGTCGGGCCGGGGCCCTATCTCTACCTGCCGATCATCGGGGCAACCACCGTGCGCGATCTGGCAGCGCGTCCGTTCGACCTGTTCCTCCTGCCCGCCATAGCGCCCGCCCCGTTCCGCGATCCGACCGTGGCCCTTGCCAAGGGTGCGGCCAATTCGCTGGATGAACGGGTCAATTTTGACGAGGACCTGCGCCGTCTGCGTGAAGAAAGCGATTCCCCCTACGAAGCAGTGCGGGAATACTACCTGCGGCGGCGGCAGGCGGAAATCGACTACCTGCGCGGACGCGGCCCTTCGGTGGAAAATCCCGATTTCGAATGGGCGGTGAAGCCGGTGACCTGCCGTCCTGCTCCCGAAGCGGCCACGGCGGCCCCGGAGGAACCCGGCCAGTGACCGGAACTGGTTTTGGCGATCCCGGCGATCTTTCGGCGCTGCGCATCGCCTTTGTCAGTGGCAACTACAATTGCGTGCGCGACGGGGCCAACCGCGCGCAGAATGCTCTGGTGCAATACCTGATCGATCGCGGGGCGCAGGTGCGGGTCTATTCGCCGACTTGCGCCAACCCGGCCTTTGCACCGGCGGGTGACCTTGCCAGCGTGCCGTCGCTGCCGATGGCGCTGGGGCGCAAGGAATACCGCATCAGCCTGCGCCTGCCGCGCAGCACGCAGGCCGATATCGAAGCGTTCGCGCCCAACCTGTTCCACATTTCCCTGCCGTTCTTCCACGGCAAGAGCGCGCTGAAACTGGCTCGGCGGATGGGCGTGCCTACTGTAGCGGCCATGCACACGCGGTTCGATACCTATCCCCGCTATTATGGCCTCGGCATCTTCGAAGGGGCGGTGCTGGCCCGCCTGCGCGCCTTTTACCAGGCCTGCGAACGGATCGTCGCCCCATGCGCAGAAGCCGCCCGGATCATGGAAGCGCAAGGGATGGGCCATGACATCGGCGTCTGGGCGCGCGGGGTAGACCAGGAGCTGTTTTCCCCGGCCCGGCGCGACATGGCCTGGCGGCGGGCCCAGGGCATTTCGGACGATGAACCGGTGATCGCTTTCCTGGGCCGGCTGGTGCTGGAAAAGGGGCTGGGCCACTTTGCCCAGGCGGTTACCCGACTGCGCGCCGATGGCGCCCGGTTCCGCGTCCTGATTATCGGTGACGGCCCTGCGCGGGACTGGTTTGCCGCGAAATTGCCGGATGCGGTGTTCACCGGCGTCCAGCATGGCGCAGCACTGGGCCGGGCGCTGGCTTCGTCCGACGTGCTGCTCAACCCTTCGGTGACAGAGGCTTTCAGCAACATCTCGCTGGAAGCGATGGCCAGCGGCCTGCCGGTAGTGGCGGCCGATGCGCCGGGCAACACGGCGATGGTCAGCCACGAGGAAACCGGGATCATCGTCCCGCCGGATGATATCGACGGCTATGCCCGTGCCCTGTCCGCCTATTTGACCGACCCGACCCTGCGCGCCGC
Source organism: Croceibacterium sp. (assembly GCA_049791695.1). Taxonomy (GTDB): domain Bacteria; phylum Pseudomonadota; class Alphaproteobacteria; order Sphingomonadales; family Sphingomonadaceae; genus Croceibacterium_C. The sequence goes on along the minus strand of JBARAF010000406.1, from coordinate 4,030 downwards.
CCACGGCCAGGCCGCGCGGGACCGCAGCGGCCTGTTCACCTGGGACCGCGCCAATGCGGCGATGGCCCGCTGTTACCTGGATGCGCTGGCCCCCGGCCATGTGCCAGTCCGGATTGCCGCCGCTGCCTGACCGGATTGAAACCTGTTGCAGGTCGTGCGGGCTTCACCCCCACCCTATCCCCGGCTAAGCCCATCACCATGAATCCCCGCAATTCGCAGATGCGCGCCTTTGCCGCGCTGGGCCTTGTCATGCTGTTGTGGGCGGGCAATTCGATTGTGGCGCGGGCGGTGCGGTTCGACATTCCGCCGTTCACGCTCGCGTTCCTGCGCTGGCTGGGGGCGAGCCTGGTGTTGCTTCCCTTCGCCATTGCGCCCTTGCGGCGGGACTGGCGGGCGCTGCTGGGTGGGTGGAAGGTGGTGCTGTTGCTGGGCGTGCTGGGGATCGGCGCGTTCAACGCACTGCTTTATTCTGGGCTGCAATATACCACGGCCACCAATGCCCTGCTGTTGCAGGCGGCTATTCCGGCGGCCGTGATGCTGCTGGACCGGGTGCTGTTCGGCGTGCGCAGCGGCGGGTGGCAGAAAATCGGCGTGACCTTTTCCATCCTGGGCGTGGTGGCGATCGTGTTCGAAGGTGATCCCGGCGCGGCGATGCGGCTGCATTTCGGGCTGGGCGACGTGCTGATCCTGGCGGCCGTTGTGGTCTGGGCGATCTACACCGTGTTCCTGCGCCAGCGTCCCCAGGTCAGCCCGGTAAGTTTCGTGGCTGCCACCTTTGCCTTTGGCGTGGTGGCGATGGCCCCGCTGGCGGCCTGGGAATGGCTGCACGGCGCACGGATCGTGTGGAGTGGGGAAGTGCTGAGCGCGCTGGCCTATGTCGCGCTGCTGCCGTCGCTGGTTTCGTACTTCATCTACAACTGGGCGGCTGGCGTGGTTGGCCCGGCGCGGGCCGGGCAATCCATCACCCTGATGCCGCTGTTCGGCGCGTTTCTGTCCGCGGCACTGCTGGGCGAGGCGCTGCGCGGCTACCACTATGCGGGGATGGCCCTGATCGTGGCCGGAATTGCCCTTTCCGCGCTGGCGCTGCGGCGGCCTGCGCGCTAGGGCTTCGCGCATGAGCGAACAGGTTTCCTTCGGCTACGAAACGGTTGCCCCGGAAGAAAAGACCCGCCGCGTGGGCGCGGTCTTCTCCAACGTGGCGGCCAAGTATGACATCATGAACGACGCGATGTCGGCAGGCTTGCACCGGTTGTGGAAGGACACTTTCGTCCGCCGGGTCAAACCGCAGCCGGGGGAGATGATCCTCGACATGGCCGGCGGCACCGGGGACATCGCCTTCCGCATGGAAGCACAGGGTGCCACGGTGACCGTGTCGGACATCAACCAGGACATGCTGGACGTCGGCATTGAACGGGCGATGGACCGCGGGATCGATACGCTGGTCTGGTCGCGCCAGAACGCGGAAGAACTGACCTTCGAGGACCGCGTGTTCGATGCCTACACCATCGCGTTCGGCATCCGCAACGTGACCCATATCGACAAGGCCCTGGCCGAAGCGCACCGGGTGCTGAAGTATGGCGGGCGGTTCTATTGCCTGGAGTTTTCGACCACGGAATGGCCGGGCTTCAAGGAAGCGTACGACCTCTATTCCCACAAGCTGGTGCCGCAACTGGGCAAGCTGATTGCGGGTGATGCGGATTCCTACCGCTACCTGATCGAATCAATCCGCAAGTTCCCGCCGATGCCTGAATTCGAAAAGATGATCCGCACCGCCGGGTTCGTGAACACGCGGGTGGAACCGATCCTGGGCGGGCTGGTGGCGATCCATTCGGGCTGGAAGATCTGAACCCCGGTGACGCGGCCTTCGACCCATATCTGGCGCCTCCTGAAATGGGGCCGCACGCTGGCGCGGCATGGCGCGCTGCGTGGGATCGAACGTGATCCGAACACCCCTACGCCCGTGCGGCGGCTGGCGCGGGTTGCCCGGTTTGGCGCGATGCAGCCTAAAGTGCCGGACTATGCATCCGCCTTCCGCGCCATCGGCCCGGCGGCGATCAAGCTGGGACAGACGCTGGCCACCCGGCCCGACCTGGTGGGGGAAGATGCGGTGCGCAACCTGCTGTCCCTGCAGGACAGCCTGCCCCCCGTCCCATTCGAACTCTTGCGCGACCAGATCGAAGCGAGTTTCGAACGGCCGCTGGATGCGCTGTTTGCCGAAGTGGACCCGGTGCCCGTGGGCGCGGCGTCCATCGCGCAAGTGCACAAGGGCGTCACCACCGATGGCCGGGTGGTGGCAATCAAGGTTTTGCGCCCCGGTATTCGCGAAAAGTTCGCCCGCGACATCCAGACCTATGAATGGGCCGCCGCGCAGCTGGAAAGCTTCGGCGGGGAAGCGCTGCGGCTGCGCCCGCGGCTGACCATCGCCAATTTCAAACGCTGGACCAACCGCGAACTGGACCTGCGTCGCGAAGCGGCCTCAGCTTCCGAACTGGCCGATGCGATGAAGGGCTTCCACGGTTATCGCGTGCCGGGGATCGATTGGGACCGCACCAATGGCCGGGTGCTGACCATCGAATGGATCGACGGCGTCAAGATTTCGGAAGTGGAGGCGCTGAAGGCTGCCGGGCACGATCTGCCCGCGCTGGCCAAGCGGCTGGTGCTGGCTTTCCTGACCCAGGCGATCAGCGGCGGATTTTTCCATGCCGATATGCACCAGGGCAACCTGTTCGTGCGCGCAGATGGCGAAATCGTGGCGATCGATTTCGGTATCATGGGCCGGATTGACCGGCGCGCGCGGCAATGGCTGGCGGAAATCCTCTATGGCCTGACCACCGGCAATTACCGTCGCGTGGCGGAAATCCATTTCGAAGCGCAATATGTGCCGAGTTATCATTCGGTAGACGAGTTCGCGACCGCGCTCCGGGCCGTGGGGGAACCGATGCGGGGCCGCCCGGTCAGTGAACTGTCGGTCGGCCAGATGCTCGACGGGCTGTTTGCTATCACCCGTGATTTTGACATGGCCACCCAGCCGCACCTGCTGCTGCTGCAAAAGACGATGGTGATGGTCGAAGGAATCGCCACCCAGCTCGATCCGCAGATCAATATGTGGGACGTAGCCGCGCCATATGTGCGCAGCTGGATCCGCGACGAACTGGGCCCGGAAGCGGCGATTGCCGATCGTATCCGTGAAGATGGGCAGACCCTGCTGCGCATCCCGGCCCTGATCCGGCGGCTGGAAGAACTGTACCCGCCCAAGGGCGGCGCCCCCGAATCTCCGCCTCTGCCGGACATCGAGCTGTTCCTGCAACCGCGCGAACGCAAGGGCGGCAACCCGATCGGCTATGTCGCAGCGGCCGTTGGTGGCGCGGCACTGGTCTGGGCCGGGCTGGCGCTGGGCTGGCTCGGGTAACCACTTCCTAACCATAATCGGCGATGCCCTGTGCCATGCAAAGCGGGGGGCAAATGCCGGTTTCGGCTGATCGGTGGGACCGGTTCGCACATTGGCCGCGCTGGGGGGCGCGGTTGGTGCTGGCGGGGTTTGTCCTGCTGCTGGCACTGGCAGTGCTGACCTGGCCCGATGCGCCCGCGCCGACGTCTGCATCTCCGGCCCCGGCAATGGAAACCACGACTGCTGAACCGCAGCGCGACACCGACCTGCAACTGTATGACCGGATTGCGCAGAGGGTCCGCAGTGGCGAGAACTATTACACCGCCGCCGTCGCCGAACAGCGCGCCGCCAGTTTTCCCGTCAAACCCGGCTTTGCCGTCCGCCTGCCGACCCTTGCGTACCTGACCGCAGCCTTGGGGCAGGGCGGGCTGGCGGTGCTGGCCGCCATGCTTGGCCTGGCCACGCTGGCTGCATGGTGGCGCAGGTTGGGGGAGGAGCCGGGGGCGAAGGATCACCGCACCATCGCCATGCTGCTGCTGGTGGTCGGCGCGGCCATGGGGCTGAAGGCGCAGTACCTGGTGCTGCACGAGGTCTGGGCCGGAATGCTGATTGCACTGGCGCTGGCGCTGCATCGGCCCGGGC
>JBARAF010000405.1:0-24488 GCA_049791695.1 Croceibacterium sp. | reverse complement strand
ATGTATCTCGGCGCCAAGCACATGGTCACCGGATACGACCACATCCTGTTCCTGATCGGCGTCGTCTTCTTCCTTTACCGGCTGAAGGACGTTGTCCTCTATGTCTCGATGTTCACCATCGGGCATTCCACTACTTTGCTGCTTGGCGTGTTGCTCGGCGTGGGGGCCAACTCGAACATCGTGGATGCCATCATCGGGCTGTCCGTGGTATACAAGGGTATAGAGAACATCGGCGGCTTCCGCAGGATCGGCCTGTCAATCAACACGAAATTGGCAGTGCTCGTGTTCGGTCTGTTCCACGGTTTGGGGCTGTCTACAAAGCTGATGGATCTGTCGGTCTCGCCCAACGGACTTTTGACCAACCTCATTAGTTTCAACGTTGGTGTCGAAATCGGCCAGGTGCTGGTGCTTCTGCTGGTCGTGTCCCTGCTCAACCTGTGGCGCGGAACGCCAAGTTTCAGGAAGGGTGCTTTTGCTGCCAATGTATTGTTGATCCTGTGCGGATTGCTGCTCACCGGATACCAGTTGGCCCGATTTTTCACTGCCTGAACCTCCGCCGCGCGGGACCACGTTTAGACGCTTGGGAAGGATCCAGATGATGACTGAAGTTACTCGGCGCACTGCGATTGGCAGTCTTACGGCAGGTGCCGTGGGCCTGGCTGCGTTGTCTTCTCAGAGCTCCGCCCAGACGACGATGGCTTCGCCCACACCGGGCTTGACCAACTCGCCGCCGCCTGCCTTTGCCGGGAAGCACGAGCCCAAACCGCTGCGGTTTGATCCTGCGAAGCTGGATGGTCTGTCGGAAAAACTGATCCGATCCCACTGGGAAAACAATTACGGCGGCTCGGTCAAGACGCTGAACCTGATCGAGACGCGGCTGGCAGCCGCGCTTGCCGATCCCGATTATCCGGCTGCCGCTTATGGCGGGCTCAAACGCGAAGAATTGCTGCGGACAGGATCGGTGGTGCTGCACGAGATCTACTTCGATGGCCTGGGCGGCAACGGCCAGCCGGGCGGCACCTTGAAAGAAGGGCTGGCCAGACAATTCGGCTCCTTCGAGGTCTGGCTGGCCGACTTCAAGCGCACTGCGGCGTCCCTAGGTGGCGGCTCCGGCTGGGCCATCCTGGCTCTGAACAGGCATACCGGCGGGCTCCATAACTACTGGTCGTGGGATCATATGCACGCGCCCGCCATGGGCACACCGCTGCTCGCTCTCGACATGTATGAGCATAGCTACCAGATGGATTATGGAGCAGCGGCAGCCCGTTACATCGATGCATTCCTGCGCAACGTTGACTGGGAAGTGGCCGAAAACAGGTTCGTCGCAGCCGGGAAGAACTGATCGGCACAGAGGGCAGCGCCGGTCGGGCGCTGCACTGCAAGAAATCCTGTCAGTGAGGCAAACCCATCTCCCTGTAACGGCGCTGTAACGGCGCTATTACGGTAATTAACTTACCGCCGAGCAGACCAGCTGCAATGCGGATCCATGACATCGCAAAAAGGGGCGCGCGAGATGGTTCGGGCTGGGAAACGTGTGTGGGAATTGGGTGTTGCGCCGGCAGTGCTGGCCGCAGCCATGGTAGTGCCTGCTGCGGCGCAGGACGCCAGCGCCACTGTGGAAACAGAGGGAGATCAGGCGATCACCGTAACGGGCTGGCGCTTACGAGAACTCGACGTGTCGACGGACACAGGCAGTCGCCTTGGCCTTTCGTTGCGCGATACGCCGGCAACCGTGGATCGGATTGATTCCGGCGAAATCCTGACGCGCGGCTTCCGCACCGTGGAGGAAGCGACGGTGAATTTGCCCGGCGTAACCTCCGGCGGTTCGCCCGGCGATCCGTCCTTGTTCTCCATGCGCGGCTTCATCGGTGAACAGATCACCTTGCTGCACAACGGGCTCTATCTCGGCCCAGCAAACATGATCAACCGGCCGGGCAACACGTTCAACGTCGAAGCCATCGAAGTCCTCAAAGGCCCTGCATCGCTGCTGTATGGGCAAGGGACGATCGGTGGCGCGGTGAACGTGATCAACAAAAGGCCGAGCCTTGCCGGGGACAGCTTCCAGGCGCTCGCGTCCTACGGCACGTTCGACACGGTCAGCGCCGGCATCGGCGGCAATGTGGTCCTTTCGCCCACGGCGGCGGGCCGGCTTGACGCGAGCTATCACCGCACGTCCGGTTACGTCGATAACGCACCGTCCAACTCGCTCAACGTCACAGGTGCCTTGCTGCTGGAACCCAGTGACCGGCTGTCCATCGAACTCAGTGTCGATGTCCTGTCCGATGACCTGTCGCCTTATTTCGGCACGCCGCTGGTCCCGGCCTCCGCTGCCAAATCGCCGCTCGCAGGTACGGTTTCCGGTTCACTGGGCGTGGTGATCGACGAGGCAATGCGCTTCAAGAACTACAACGTGGCGGACAACGAAACGTCCAGCTGGCACGCATGGCCGCGGCTTGAGGTCGAATGGCGCGCGTCGGATGCCATTACGGTGCGCAACACCGCCTACTGGTTCCATGCCGACCGGCGCTGGGTAAATGCGGAAACCTACGCCTTCAACGCCGCAACCGGCAAAATCGACCGCGACCGCTTCTTCGTGTTCCACAACCAGGACCTTGTCGGCAACCAGTTGAGCCTGACTTTCGATCACGCGATCGGCGGCCTTGCCAACCGGCTCGTCGTCGGGGTGGATTACAGCCACCTCGATTTTGTCCGCAGCCGCGGCTTTCCCGATGGCGACAGCGTGGATCCCTATGCGCCGGTGCCGGGCAGCTTCGGCCCCTTTGCCAAGCGGGTCAGCCCCACCCGGTGGGACCAGCTGGCGGTCCTTGCCGAAGACGTCCTCAGCCTTTCGGACAGGCTCAAGTTCGTGACCGGGTTCCGCGCGGAGCGGCTGTGGCTGACGCGCGAGAACTACAACGTCAACGGCACCTTCAACGCCGGCAGCAGTTTCGAACGCACCCACAAGCCGTTCAGCTGGCGTGCCGGGCTGGTCTATGAACTTTCGGGCGCGGTATCGACCTACGCTTCCTACAGCACCGGCAAGGACCCCGTCGGCAACAACATCTTCCTCGTCAACGCGGGGGAGAACTTCGGCCTGTCCAGCTCGCGCCAGTACGAAGCAGGCGTGAAGGCGGAGCTCCCAGGGCGGCGCGGATCGCTGACAGCAGCAGTCTATGACATAAAGCGCGACAATATCCTGACCCTGGTCGGAGTCGATACGCTCAGCAATATCGGCAGCCAGTCGTCGCGCGGGTTTGAAGTTTCTGGCCAGTTCCGCGTTACGCCGGACTGGTCGCTGATCGGCAGCGCCGCTTATGTCGATGCCGAGTATGGCGACTTCGTCGATCCCAACTTCGGCATCAATGCCACGGGCAACACCCCGGCCAACGTGCCGCGCTGGGTGGGTAACGTGTGGACCAGCTTGCGCCATGTCGCGGGGCTGCCGCTGGAGATCGGCGGTGGGGTGAAATATGTGGGCCGGCGGTTCGGCAACAGTGCCAACACACTTGCACTTGATCCCTATGCCACCGGGATCGTCTATGCGACCTGGGAACTGACGCCGACGGTTTCCATCACCGGGCGGTTCAACAATGTGTGGAACGAAACTTTCGTGCAATGGGCCGACATCTATTACCCGACCCAGGTCATGCTGGGTGAACCGCGCCGGTTCGAGGTGAGTGCCCTTGCCCGTTTCTAGCGGACAGCGGGCGGTGGCGGGCCTCGTCTGGTTCCACCGCTGGCTGGGCGTCGCGACCTGCCTGGTCTTCGCGATGTGGTTCGCCACCGGCGCGGTGATGTTGTTCAATCCGTTTCCGTCAGTGTCCACAGCTGATCGGACGGCTTTTGCGGCGCCGCTGGACACGTCCGCGATCCGCGTCGGGCCGGCAGAGGCATTGCGCCTGGCTGGCGGCGGCAGCGGCGAGGTGCGGCTGGTTCAGCGAAACGCCGCACCAGCGTACGTCATCCACGGCGAAGGAACTGCGACCGTCGTCGACGCACAAAATGGTGCGGTGCTGCCGCTCCTCGCACCCGCCGCAGTGGGCGCGGATAGGCCGCCGCAGGTCTATGACCAGTGGACGGTGGCCAACGGGTTAGACCCGTATCGGCCTCTGTATCGCATCCCCCGTGGCGATGTTGCGGGGACGGTCGACTATGTTTCGGCAGTGACGGGCGAACTGGTGCAGCGGACAACTGCAAGCGACCGCGCCTGGAACTGGGCCGGATCGGTGCTGCACTGGATTTACTTCACGCCCCTGCGGTCAAACTGGGCGGTCTGGGACCAGACGGTTTGGTGGCTTTCGCTGGTCTGCTCGCTTGTTGCCCTGGCGGGGATTGTCCTCGGCATTCTGCGCTCCGCCACTGCGCTCCGGCAAAAGCGCCGGGCGCTCACCTATTTCCGCGCGAGATGGCTGCGGTGGCATCATCTGCTCGGCTTGTTTGCCGGCATTTTCGTCCTGACCTGGATCGTCAGTGGCTGGCTTTCGATGGATCATGGCCGCCTCTTCTCGCGGGGGCAGGCGACCGAGCGGCAAGCCCTGGCTTATGCCGGTGGCGCCGGCGTAACGGATGTCACCGTCGCCACGTTGCGGGGTATCGGGCCTGCCAGTGAGATACAGTTTTCTGCCCTTGGCGGGCAGACGATCCTGAGCGTGACCCGGCCCGTCGATGTGGTCGATCGCCTTGACGCCGCAGGCCGGGCCCTCTCCGACCATGACTTTGAGCAGATGCTCAGCGAGGCCATCATCCGCGCTTGGCCACAGGCCCGCCTGGCCAGGCTGGAGGCGGTCGCGCCGAATGACCTGTACAGGGGCAATGAAGGCTGGCCCGATTCAGTCCGCCGGGCAGACCTGTCGGGCAAAGCATCGCCCGATCTCTATGTGGACGCGAACACAGGTCGCCTGCTGACGGTGATGGACCAGAGCCGGGCCGCTTACGCCTGGGCCTATTATGGCCTGCACACTTTCAAGTTTCCCGGCCTCGCCGAGCATCCAATTCTCCGCAAGGGTCTCGTGCTTGCGTTGCTCCTCATCGGTTTCCTGTTCAGTGTCACCGGCGCGATCATCGCCTGGCGGCGCCTGCGGCCAGTCCGATCACCGCAACCGTCGGGGCAACGCACCTGACCGATGTTGGCCATTGGCCAATTCAAGCAGCTGACCCGCGAATTTCAGGTGATCGCTTCGCACTATTTGACTGCCAACTTTCGCAATGCAGCCCACCTGCGGCGCCACCCCAGCAAGTGGATGGCACATGCTTCATTCGGACCGCCTGATAGGCAGCATCCGGGTGCGAGGTGGCTTCCCGACCTAGGACTTCCATTGCCCGCCCAATACGCAAACGCAGCCGTGGCTTTTTGCTACCTGCTGAGCGCTCGGTAAATCGTCGCACGAGCGACACCGAGTTTCTTTGCTATCTCAGTTCCCCCAAGCCCCTGGTCACGCAGAGACCGCACCTGAGCAGCATCTACAACTGCTTTGCGACCTTTGTAGACCCCTGCTGCTTTCGCTCGATCAATACCCTCGCGCTGCCGCTCTCGCCGGATGTCCGCTTCGAACTCAGCGATCGAGGCCAACACCCCCAGCAGCAGCTTCCCCGTCGAGCTGCGGGTTTCCATTGCAGGCTGTTGAAGGCACATGAAGGCAACACCCTTCTCAGTCAGCTGCTTCACTATGGTGTGCAGATCACCGGCTGATCGAGCGAGGCGATCCAGGCGCGTCACGACCAGCGTGTCGCCTTCCCGAACGAACGAGATGGCGTCGGCCAATTCGCTTCTGCCGGCAGTCGTGGTGCCAGTGCGTTTCTCGGCAAAGATCTTTTCGCAATCCGCAGATTGAAGCGCCTCCACCTGCACATCAAGCGACTGGGATGAACTCGAAACGCGCGCATAGCCGACCAGCATTTCAACAACCCTGTCTCACATGACTCTAGACATGGTCACTGTGCTGTCCCGTTAGATGGGATGCAACCCTAATGCGACATAGGTTCGCATGGGGTTCTGTCTCACCAGAACGCCTCGTTGGGGTATACCCTCTTGAGACAAAGGCCTCGGTGGTTTCAACCCAACAGACAGTAAGAGGTAATTGGCACGTTTACGCGAGCACTGTCGCTTCAAATTCGGCCCCAGCCAAAGATGCCGTGAGTCGAAGCCGGACCTGGCGCGAAAGCTACTAGCATTGCACGGCGCGCATCTCATGATGCGCCACACTTCTGTCCCATTGATCAAGGTTACGACGTTGCGAACAGCGGAACTCGACCGTGCACTGTGGCGCTGGCCGAGATAAAGACGAAGAAGGGCACTAAGGAAACCGCTGCCCAGACGATCGCCGACTTCACTCCCTGATATTTGTCGCACAATATTTCGGAGTTCCGCCAAATTTGGCCTATCAGATCGTTCCTGAAGTTTTCCTCAGTGCATGCGAGAAGTTCTGCCTGATAGCCAGCTTCGGTGCGCTTCTGAATCTCCTTAAAAAAGATCAAGCTGCCATGGCCGCCCCGGTCGTCGGGGAAGTTCGCTCGGTAGAGAAAGGCGTAGGATATTATCATGCAGCCAACAAAGGCTGCCCCTGGCACAGTCACATACCAAAGCTTCAGGTCACCTGCTGACACGTTCAAGGCGCCAATGGCCAAGAGGAAGGTATTCACGCCGAAAAGCCCGTTGATCCTGGCTTCGACACGGGGAATGAAGCCAAGGACTCGGTCTAACTGTCGCTGCAAAGCATCGAGATCGTTCATAAGTTGCCCTCCTCCACGCGCGCTGGGTCCTCGTGGTCCCTAAGCGGACAGTTCCGCATAGTTCTGCAACAGCCTTGCCCCGAAGCGATCATCGTCTTCCAGTATTCGGCCAGGGCTACCTGCCTGCGGCGTTCTCTATCGATCAGTTCGCCAAGCAGCTTCCGTCGACTACAATCGATCCTGAGCGCGGGTGATAGTCGGCCCCTTCCACGCTTGAGGCAACCGCGAGGACAGAGGGCCCGCCCGTTGATAAGCTGCCCACGTTTGTCGACGAAATGAAACGAAGGATTGGTGATCCAGCTGGGTTCACCAAGGCGAGCACTGGCGTATTCGTCTGTGATTCCCGCCTGCTTGGCGATGGCTAGTGCCCGCTCATGGTGAATGCCCGCGTCGCCGTGATCGAGAGCATGAGCAGGCGGCCAAATGCCCGTCTGCTGGGCCGCCCTTTGGCAAATGAGGTATTGACGCAGCTGCTCCCACCATTGGGTGGCCTGCTCCATCGATCGCACCTGCAAATGATGAAGGCCGAGGCAAAAGGTTTGGTCATCCTGGATGTGGCGCTCAGGGCAACGAGTGGGCAACTTGGTGCCGGGAACGTCCTCGCACACCTTCGGCTGAGGATCGCCGAAGATTCTCAACCGAAGGCCATCTGCGCCCCATGGCGCCTTTGGCACATGCGCCAGCCCGATGATCGATTTCGCACCGACCGCCTCAACCGAGAACCAAGAGGGAGCGGCTTCGAGCAGGTGAACAACTGCTTCTTTCACCAGCGACTATGGGCCCGCATAGGGGGAGGTGCGTTCGTCTCATGTGCTCGCATGGGTTCGGCCGCAATACCCGAAGCGATGTAGGGTGACGCCATTTCGGTCAACAAGACCGACGCCATGTCAGCGTCCAAATTGCTGACGACACGGTTGCTGGAAAATACCTCTCTCACCTTCACCGGGGATAAGCGATATGCCTCCTCACCCATCGCGGTCTGCGTTCCGTCACAGCGCTTTTGTTCCGCCTCCGACAAGCAAGTCGCCCTGCTCGCCGAGGCGCGGACGCTGGCGTTTCCGCGCAAGCCTAAACGGCAGATTGGCGTGAAGCCGAAGTCAATGCCGATCGCCAAGCCGAGGGTTTCGATGCCAGGCAGAATTTCACGACACAGGTCGAATGAAGAGCGCATGCCGGCCGCGGCATCAACTGCCCTCCTCATTGTCGCAGTCGTGTCAGTCTGAAGCCGATCTCCCTCAGCCAACAACCCATGGATGCAATCACCTATGTAGCGGACCTTTCGGCCGGCAAAATCGTCCCGCAGAACGGCCCCAAGTTCGGCACGGATAACATGCAGGTTCGCCACTGCTTCAGCGATCCTACCCGTCCTGATGGCTTCGTCGATGTAGGCGGTGAAGTTGTCGACATCGGCAAAGATAGACGCGAGTTCCATACGCACAGCGTTGCTAGGTGGGTGGTCCGCGAAGATCAGGTCCTTCAGCGGGGGCTCCTTGTGATGGAAGCGGAATACAGCCTCTGCCGAAGACCAATCCTTGAGAACAGAGAGCCTTTCTTGGAGAGTTGCGTAGGCCTTCTCCAAGCGATCAGCGCCCAAGCCTTGCCTGCTCTGCGTCGTGATGCCGCTGTCAAGGAAGCCGCGCTCCACATCCTCTGTGAGGACAAGGCTGGTTGAGAGTACTGGCACCGGTGTTCCAAGCGCGAGGGCCGCTCGGGGACTCAGGCTCAGCCCCGGCTGATCACCTTCTGCCAGCTTGGCTGCATGATTGGCGGGACTGCCGATGAACAATGGCTCGCGTTCGTCACGGCGGCCAGAATCGATTGCGACGGCAGGACCACTATCGATGCCGACGCGCACGCCTGTTAGGAACTCTGGATGATCGCGCCCCAGGCGCTCGGTCATGGCGCGGAATGCCGCTGCGAAGGCAACTGCGGTCCTGACCCGATTGCCTTCGTTTTCCGGTCCCTCAGGTGCAAGCACCACTGCATGCAACCTGGAGCCATGGTAATCGACCCGTTGCATCTCGTATTCTTCAATGAGCTCGTCGCAAGCGGAATAATGGGCGTGGAGAAATTCCAACGCACGACGATGACTTCCTTCTGTCTCGCCGCCTTCATCCACCAGTACCGAGTTGAAATCGATCAGGTTCGCGTAGACGTGAACTGCATCGGTCGTGATTGCGCGATTGCGGGGAATGTCGACGAGCGCGGCTTTGACCGAAGCGGAAGACAGCACGCCCTTTTGCACGCGCACTTCACTAAGATAGGTCTGAAAGTCTTCGACCTTGACCTCGCCTTGCGGGACACTCTCGATAAATCGCCTGATGCGCGCCAGCGCGCGATCTTCGTTCCAAGCCATTGCAGTCTAACTCCGCTACAAGCCTAAATCATGTGTTGGCTGCGTTAACTGAGTTAGAACGGTAGCAGAACATCATGCTGTGCGCACCTAGCGCCCAAGAACTGCTTGTGGAAATCACATCGGTTCCCGACCTAACCGTTGAATGGGCCCCATTCCTCGATGTGGGCCCGGAGAGCGTTGCACGCAGGCCCCATCAAAGCTTCAGCATCTTTGCCGGGCTGATAGTTGTAAGGAATTGTCGTGATGCCGCTCAGGTCGCTGGGCAACTTCACCTTGTCGTCCCGGGGTTCCATTAGGATCGCGCGCTTGCGGCCAAGTCTCCCCATGAATAGGCCTAGCTCGAAGATCACGTTGTCCCTCGGGGTGGGCCATTCTTGCCCCTTGAACAGCGTACGGTCGTCGCTGTGAGCGATCGCAATTGCGAAATCGGCCTCGTCCACTGCGGCCTCTAGCGACTCAATCGGATAGCTCGAGGCTCTGAAAACGCCGTCCGTCCAAGGCTTAACAATGAAGCCGTCGTAGGCGAGCGCACTTTGGATCAGCTGGGCGATGCCCACGCCACCCACGGACGAGATGATGAAAACGCGGATTTCCTCCCGGTGTTTGCCGACGAGCCGATTTCGCTCAAGCAGGCGTCGGGACAGGGTCTTCGCTATGGATCGGTATATCCCTGGGTGGATCGCAGAAATGCTGTCAACGGCCGCTGCGGTCAGCTTGCCAACGATGGAGGTTTCGTTCGCTATAACGCTTGCGGACCTTCGCTGGGTAGGCTCCACCAAGGCCATCTCGCCGACATGATCCCCTCTTCCCCGGGTCGCGACGTTCCGCCCGTTGACCAAAACGCGGAACGAGCCGGCAATGATCAGATACATGTCGTTGTCATCAGCGTCTTGGGTGATGAGCGCCTCCTCCGCAGCGAGTTGGAAAAGCTCGATTTGATCGGCGATCGCTTCCGCCAAAGGCTGACTTCCATGAACTAAGGTCTGCTGGAGCATGGCGTCCAATAGATTCGGACGGCCGCCATCACCTAGGAATCTCTCAATCATGCTGCTCAACTTATCGCCCTCCAGTAGGTCGTCGAGAAAATCTCGCGATTATCATGTTCATTCCAGAGCCAGCTTTTCCAAATGTCCATTTTGTCAGCATCAAGCTTCTGCGCATCATCGAGAACGTCGTAGACTGCTTTCGTTATCCAAATTGGAGTATCAGCGTTGAGCGCGGTAAGCTTAGCCGCAAGGTTCGCCGCATTCCCGATCCAGACTAGGTCGTTATCTCCACGAACACCCGTTCGAGCGGCCCTAATGGGCGATGTGTCTATGCCGATTACGTGCTTGATCTTGAAGTCGGCCTTCCATCCCCTCTTGATCTCATCTTGAACGATCTTGCTCACAGCATAATGGATTTCGAGAGCACACGAGACAGCCTCATTACGCTGTCTGTTCGAGATGAAGACGCCCATGACGCGATCTCCATCGTAAGAAACTATGGAACCTCCGTGTTGGCGGATCAAGCGCGACGCAGCATAGAGGAAAGTCTTGTATATCTGCCCTGAAAACTCCCACTTCATCTTTTCGACTAGATCAGTCGACCCGTCGAGGTCAGCATATAAAACCGTTGCCTTTTCGAAATATACAGCGTCGTTGGAGAGGTTAAGGTCTTTGGGCTCGGGAACAACAGTGCCATTGCGAACAGACCACGCGCTGCTGAAGGTGTCCCCGACGTGCTTCCTGATTTCGTCTGCTATGCTCATAACGGATCATTCCCACTTGAGCGTTGGCTTCTGTCGGGCGCAGGTGGTCCCGGAGCCAAGCCATCCGCTGCTTGGTAGCATCGACCAATGAGATCGACCTGGCCACTTCAACCCGCAATTCAGCCCGCGCCGCTCGGTTCAATTCTCTGAACCAACATACGGCCATCGTCGTCTATCGAGATAACGCTGGGGTCGAAAGCTGCGTCCCGCAGTGACGATAGGAGCAGGCCCTTGCAGACGTTGAAGCGTTCTTCGTCGCCAAGTCACCTTATCAAGGTAGCGATGTGGGAAGCGTAGCCGTTCTGGTCGGTGATCCCTGTTATCGGATAGCTGCGACGCCAGGAGGTCATTAGGGCATTGCGGAAGATGCCTCGACCACCCGTTAACGCATCAGGCATAACGATCCGTTTCGCAGCCTTCGCAATCTTGTCCCGAAACTTCCCCATGGGCCAGGTCGGAAGGTATATTGCACTCCTATGCACGCGGGACGGCATCGTGCAGATGTTCGCGAGTTGCAAAGGCGGCCATGCGCTCCGCCGAGGTAGCGATGTCGACAGTGCCGTAGGTGGGTTCAGCCGTTAATGGTTTCGATGAGGTAATCCGAAGAGAAAAGCGAAACGGACAAGAAGAGCGCTGAATCGGACACCTAGACCCCCAATCTGGCCATGATCCTAGCGGCTCGTGCTGTCGCCTACGACCCCTATGAAGATTGTCTGCACGGCTTTTGACCTTGCCACGAATTGGAACACCATTTCGAGGCAAGCTTTTTCGGGGTTCCGGTGTGAGGCAAGCTCAGGTTGCCGTGGCACGGTGCGGTAGTTGAGTCGTTCAAACAGGTGTCCAGCGATCAGGATGGCGAATGGCGCCCCATTCCTCCTCGGTAATAGCCGCCAACGGCCTTGTCGCCGGTGAAGGGCAGAACCGTTTCGCCCGACGATTTTGATCTTAGGCGAGCCATTCGACGCGCCCATGATCAACCATGTTACCGCAGGTGCGCCCGCACCACCTCGCCATCTTCTGGCTCTACGATTGACCAGCCATGGTCCTCATCCCACCGGGCGACACCACGTTCCCCAGCGTGCATGGAGTCCCTTAGCGCCACGAGATCCTGCACGAGCCGCCAACGCGAGTGCTCCGTCACAATCACGGTATTGACCTTGAACCCCATCGCATCGGCATACCATTCCTCGAAGTAGCTGACCGCTTTCCCGGCGGAGCGGGCGAACACCATCAACTCCTCATCGCCGTCGCTGACCCTGTAGTAGCGCACCTCGCTGTCGGGCATGAACAGGTTCCGGTCACCTGCCGTCTTCGCCGACACGATCCGCCAGGCCCGTTCCCTGTCATCCCACACGCCAACGCCTGCCTGCCGTGCGTCGTGACCGCTGTCGCTCAGGATGCGGGCTGAGCGCGTCTCGCGATCGTATCGGCCGATGCTCATGGCCTTGGTCGACCAATCCGGCTGGTGCACCGATACCCAGTCAGCATAGACCATCATTGCCTGTGCCCGATCGGGAGCGAAAACCGTCACCGGCCACGCCTCGCGCGCGTCGAACATCTCGAAGATCGGCATATCCTTGTAACCTCATCGTTCTTGTCGATGCGGTCACCGTGAACGCGATTGCGCTGGAAGTCGGGCTGGAAAAGGTCCGCCACGCTTGGCTTCGTGCGGGACGCCAGGGGCCCCATGGAAGCGAATGGACAGAGGCTCGCCGGCGCCCCTGCTGTAGCCACCGGCACGCATCCCGACCCGCGATCAGAACACCGGGATGACCTTCCAGCCACCTTCAACGCTCCAGGTGGCAATACCGGCGGGACCTTGCTCCAGCATCTCATCAACGCCGTCCCACATCTCTTCTGGCAGATCGTTGACGGCCCGAACCACATTGAACACTTCGGCCTTGTCATCTCCGAGTGGATTGGCCTGCATCCAGATGGCGACAGCCTCGTGGTCCTCGGTTGCTACGACATAGGTCTCATCACCGTCAGGGATGAAAATGCGGAAGAGATCGAGGGGAGGGCTGGCGAAGTGGTCCATTGCCTGGTCCAGAACCCAGCCGCGTGTTTCATCGAATGAGGCCAGCCCTGGCAGTCCAGAGAGCAGTTCGCCGAGGCCACGCCGGTGTTCAACGGACAGCTTGTCATCTACCCGCTCGACGAAGAACTGCTTCTGGCCCGAACCCAGGCTCTCCGCCCAGTCGATAACCATCACGGCTCCATGGTGTTCGGTAACCGCCGCTGCGTGCATTGTCTTGGTCTCGTTCCCGAATTCGATCCTGATCTTGAACAGCTTCAAATGCATTTTGCTCATCTCCTTGGTGCTGGTGATGTGCAAACTGTAGGTGACCCCCGCGCTGGACGCGGGTGGCTTCGATATGGGAATTGATTTGGTGCAGCAGCCAGTCGATTAGCGAGCCAACACCGCAGCCTTAGTGTCTGCGATCCTGCCGGCCGCCAAAGTCACGCTGCCGACGCGGTCAGCAGCGAAGATGGCACCGATCATCTGATCCATGAGCACCCTGAGCTCCTCGGAACGAGCAAGCGCAGCATCCCATTCCGCAGCTTCCCTCGCGACCCGCTCTGCTGCGAGGCGATCCATCTCCGCGATGACGGGTTGCATGGCTTCACCAACTCGGCATGCCTTCACTGCACCCAGGAGCCTGAAACGGCGACATACCGTAGCCGGTGAAACGCCGAGATGCTGGGCAATCTGACGGCCCGACCTGTGGCCAAGCTCGTAGGCGTTCTGGGCATTCTGCCATTCGGCATCGGAGATAGGAGGGAGCTTCCTGCGCATTGCTAATTGTAGCACAAGGACAGGGCGCAGGCCAACTATGAGCGAAAAAATCCCACGAGACTGGCCCGCCATCAACAAACGTTTCAATATCTGAACCTGTTTCCTAACCATAGCACGGTGCATCGACTAATCGGACTAACGGCTTCACCCTAATGGCTGTATGGAATGTTCTCCCATGCTGACCGATCAGCTCCGCACCCGCCGCTCGGTATCGAGAACGCCGGAATGAATGAACGCCGCGATGATCGAGTTACATTGATTTCTATTTCGAGCGGACGAGGCGAGCGTCAGCGAAGCCTCGCACTCGCGAGAGATACGAAGTATCTTAGTAGCCTGCCGGTGTGACAGAATTTGGAGAAGAAAATCTGAATAAAAGCAATGCTTTATGCGCGTTCCTTCATTTCGCTCAGTTGGCAGATTTCTGCTGACCCAAGCAAGATTGGAGGCGTCCGTTTCAGGTCACGTTGATTAGCATGCTAAGGCGCGTGACTGACTTTGGACATGTTCTCAGCCAATGCTTCAATCTGCGGCATGCGCTTCAAGACTGTCTGGACGCGCTTGCGCAGGGCATCTTGCCGGACGGCAGGTGCAGAGCGCGCGAGCGCACTGGCAATGTGGGTTGCACCATGCTTCTCGCCTCGCGAAGTCAGGGAAGCTCTGACGGCCCATATCTGCACTGCGAACGTCGCGTCGATTTGGGCGATCCAACGCCGGCATTCGGTTTCCGCCTGTGCTGCCCTAATGCAGCTTCTCAGGGCCTCAGCCTCACGCACAATTGACGTGGTGTCACGGATGTTTGACGCGGCGGAGTGTTCGCTTGCGACAGCCTTTCGGTGCGCTCGCTGACGTTCCGCGTCACTCTCGCGACGTTGCTGTCTGCGTAGGTCGTAATGCTCCGCTACCGCTTTGTCGTTGACCGACGTGAATCCAGCTGTTTGTAATTCTCGCACAAGGTCACGGACCGCGAACGCCACAGATCGACTCCTGGACGGTTCGCGGGACCAAAATGCTTCAGCACCGCCCCGGCGTTGGAATTCTCGGAAAGCCTCGCGGATGCCTTCGTTGACGATCAAACGCTCGTTGCAAATAAACTGGCACGCGGCCTTGATGGGGCATTCGCCGCAACGAGCGAACACCAGGCTGCCGTCCGGTCTGACCCGGTGTTCACGGCCGTGCAGAAGTTGTGCAAGCGGGATTCCATAGCACGGCCTACCGATTACCGAGTAAGCTTGCCTGGTGACGCAGCCGTCCATCAAGTCGAGCCCACCTGGGGAGAGCTTCTTCGGCAAGTGGCTACGCGGAAGGCGAATGGCTGCCGCCCACGTTTGACCATCTTTCTTTGGCAGTCGGAACGCATCCTTTCGCGCGAAATATGCCAGTTTGTCGTTGATGGACATGCGATCCAACGCTTCTAGCCGGTTCGCGCTATTGAGCGACGCGCTGCCAGCGCTGGCAGTTGCGGTAGTCATGTGAGGGGGCCTTTTGTTTCACTCGGCTGAGACCCGGTGGGATATTGATCAAGGATGGCTAGGTGCAAGATGGTGGCGGGGCAGGGGGCCGTGTTCGCAACATCCTCAAATCTACGCATCATCCCACCCCCCGCTGGTCGCGTTCTTCAATGCGCCGACCTACCCACGCAACCAATTCGCTTTGGCGCCACGCTACTGCGCGGGCGCCTATTCTTATCGGACGGGGGAACAGACCGGCGTTCATGTCCGCATAGATGCGGGAGGTGGAGCGCCGGGTCAGTTTCTTCACTTCGGCGATCTTGAGGAGTGGGTCGTTCGGTTCGTATGGCACTTGTAGTCAGGTTCCTACTTCGTCTCAGGTGTGACGGCAAAGGGCCGCCACTTCTCGTGACGGCCCCCTAGATCCCACCGGTCCTCGGTGTCGAACCTGACAATTCGCGAATTAGCTGGACTTGGATTTGACCCACTTGCTCAGATTGGCACGCGTTGCTCTTATGGCTGCCCTGCCGGCCTCCAGGTCAGCATGCACCTGTGACCGACCGATTCCGTATCGCTCCGCAATCTCAAGCAGAACGTTCTCCTGCGTTTCGGCTGCCGGCCCAAGTCTGGCCTTGTCACATCGATCTCGGACCTCGAAGGCGATGTCGCGCGCCCTTATGGAAGCCAATTTCGCGCCGCTTCCAGGTTGCCCTCGTCTGCCGGTGCGGACCACATTGACGCTGCAAAGCGAGTCTCTGCCGTCCAGGGCGTCTGCGAGTGCAGTAAAGAATCTGTGGCGAATTTCCGGCGCAATCTCGTCAGAGGTCGCAATTTCACGAATTCCGCGCGCCAACATGGACGGCCCGAACGGTTGATCGGTCACGTTTGCGCTCAAACCGAGGATCACCCGCGTTACAATTTCCAATGGACTGACCGTCTTCAACTCTTTTCCTTCTCGCCACTCTTACGATTGATTATTGGCCTCAGGCTGCCAAAATCCGGTCAACCTCCGCCGCCCAAAGTTCCAAGGCATCGCGCTTTTCGCTCGCGAAATCGTGGCGTTGATAGACGCCTACAATTCCGGCGCGCGAGCCGCTGATGTGGTTCAGGACTGCTTCCACGACTTCCAATCGGATACCAAGACGCTGCATCCCCGTTGCGACCGTTCGTCGGATATCGTGCCATGTCCAATCGCCCGGCACGCCCGTTTGATTAGTCACTCGGTTTCGGATGCGGGCGGCTGCTTTGCTATACCCGCTGGCGTGTTGTTCGCCCTGACGGCTCGCCGGGAATAGTTTATTGCTCCCGGCGATTGCCGGGATACTGCGCAGCACGTCCACAGCCTTGGCAGACAACGGCACCAGGTGCTCAAGCCCGTTTTTTGCGCGTTCACCTGGAATGCGCCACACAGCTTCGCCCAAGTCGAACTCAGAAATATCAGCGGCGAATACCTCGTTGCGGCGCTGGCCCGTTAGGATCAACAATTTCGGACCGGCCCGCCAGGGGGCAGCTTGCTCTGCGTCGGTTGCACGCCAAATCGCAGCTAATTCCTCATCCGCCAGCACGCGATCCCGCGCTCTGGCCTTGGGTGGCCTGCCTGCACCAGTAGCGGGGTTTGCTGGCAGGTTATCCAGGCGTGGCAAGGCCCATGTATAGAAGGCGCTGATTTGCGCATGCGCACCACGTCCAGCTCCTGGCGCGTCGATTTTGTCAACAAGCCTTGTTATGTCCCCGCGCGTGACGGTGTCAGCGAGCCTGTCGCCGAGTGTCGGCAGGATATACTTTTCGAAGATGCGTTGGCTTTCCTGCCAGCGCCGGTTCTTCTTTGCGTCGCGAATGAATGTTAGATAATCTGCAAACATGGCCCGCACGGACAGGCTCGTGGATGTCCTGGCCGTTGTCTGGGCCTTCTGTATTGCCGCGCCGTTAGTCTCCAAGTCGTTGACCAAGGCGCGGGCCTTCTTACGGGCATCCGCTAGGGTAAACGCCGTTGGATGCCATCGGCCTAGGGTCAGGTTAACCGGCTTTCCCGCGACGCGCTTGCGCAGTGTGAAGGTTTTGGCCCCGCCGGAACCGAGCCGTAGCCGAAGTCCGGGAACCTTATCGTCGGCAAGTTCAGCCCGCTCTCCGGGGGTTGCTTTGGCTTCTTTGATCGCTGTTTCTGTCAAGCCGGCCACCTGCCGCGCCCTCCCATTGTCGAAGAAGCGTTACCCCATTTGGGGTAACGGGGTAACAGTTACCCAAAATTCATGGGAAGGAGTGGTAAGAAAGTCTGAAGGTCAGGTCAACAATGGTGTGAAAAATAAGGCTTTTGGGAACTAACGGGGTAACGCAGACTCGAATTCCTAATCTGGGGGCCACAGGTTCGAATCCTGTCGGGCGCACCATTTTTCGCAAGGCTAGAACCGCTTCATCGACAGCACGTCGAACGTCTTGCGCAGCACTTCGGTTGACCGGTCGTAATCGGCCAGGGCCAGGCCCGCGATCAGGGCGTCGACCACGCACAATTGCGCAATGCGGCTGGTCATCGCTTCGGTGCGGAAACGGGTTTCGCGCGCCATCGTGAACAGCACGATATCGGCATAGGCCTGGATTGGTGACCGGGCGAAATTGGTGATCACGATGGTCTTTGCCCCCGCTTCCCGCGCCAACCGGGTGGCGGCCACGGTTTCGTGGGTGGCGCCGCTGTGGGAAATGGTCAGCACCGCCACATCGGGATCGGTGCGAGAGGCGCTGATTGCCTGCACGTGGCTGTCGGTCACCGCGCGCACGTCCAGCCCGATGCGCAGCATCCGGTATTGGGTGTCGTCGGCAATCGGGGCGCTGGACCCGATGCCATAGACCTCCACCCGCTTGGAGGCCCGGATCACGTCGATCGCGCGCGCAAGATCGCCACTATCGAGCACTGACATCGTATCGCGCAAGGCCTGCATTCCGGAATGGAACACCTTGCGGCAGACGGAATCGACATCATCCCCCGGATCGAGGTCTTCGTGGATGAACTGGATGGGCTGGACGATTTCCTGCGCCAGGCTCAGCTTCATCTGCTGGAAGCCCGACAGGCCGATGCTGCGGCAGAAATTGATTACACTGCCTTCGCTGACATCGGTCACTTCGGCCAGTTCAGTGACGGACATTCCGACGATTTCTTCCGGCTGCTCCAGGATGAACTGGGCAATGCGCTGCGCTGTCTTGGCCATGCCCGGTTGCGCCAGCCGAATGCGCCCCAGCGCATTGTCCACCGGGCGCAGGCCCGCCTGATCCTTGGGTGGCTTACGCATCTTCACTTCGCATCCCTTGTCCGATCAGGGGCCACAGTGGCCGATTTCCCACGCCACGGCCAGCCATGTGCGGGCAGGCCTGTCCGTTCACATTGTTACAGCCGCCTCAATATGAATTGTATGTGACTTAGTTTCAGGACGGTTACAGAATGAGAAACATTCATTTTCCTGTCACATCGAATCGCTAGCGGAAGCTTCGGGGCACGATTGAGGTCTCAGCCCGGGGCAACCGATCCGGCACGTCCAAATCGCACTCGGGGCCGCATTCCCCGGGGCGAAGAGGCGCACCCGAAACCGGGGGCCACCCCGGGCGAGTGCCGCTGAGGTCGATAGGCCCAAGGAGAGGGTTCCTGGCCGGCATCTGGTGAGAGGGTCATCAGATGCTTGAAATACAACGGCATTTTACACTTGGTTTGATCCCCAAGGGAGGAATACAAAATGGTTCGCCACACAATTCGCCTGGCCGCATTGGCCTCCATGCTCGGCTGCTCGTCGATGGCCATGGCTGCTGCCGAAGTCGGAGCCGAAGAAGCCGCACCGGCCGCTGAAGAAAGCGCGCCCGAACAGACGATTATCGTCGAGGGCCAGCGCATCGTTGCCGGTACCACGGAACTCGCGGCTGATTTCGTTGAGTACGGCACACAAGTGCAGCTGATTTCCAGCGAAGAAATCGCCACGGGTGGCTTCACCAATTTCGGCGAACTGGCCGCTGGCCTGATCCGCGGTGCCAACGTCGGCTATTCGCCCGATGAAGGCGAATTCACCATCCGCATCGATGGCGGCACCGACCGTGACACGCTGCTGATGGTCGATGGTGTGCCCTATTTTGACCGTTCCTCGCCGTCGGAAGACATCTGGCCGGCGACCGCAATTGATCCGCGCATGATCAAGAGCGTCGAAATCTATCGCGGTGGCCAGAGCCTGTACTTCGGCTCCAACGGCGGCCTTGGCGTGGTCAGTGTGCGTTCCAAGGAACCGACCGGCGAACTGGAAGGCCAGATCGGCATTTACGGCGGTTCGTTCAAGACCCGTGAAATCTACGGCAACGTGTCCGTGCCGCTGCCGATCGGCGGCGAAGGCGAACATTCGATCCTGCTGTTCGGTCGTTCGTACGAAACCGATTCCAACATCCTGTTCGACCGTGAAGCCTTTGCCGACACGCTGCTGGAACTGGGCGGATTTCGCGAATATCCCTATGCTTACAACAACATCGGCGCGAAATACCTGTGGCAGATCAATCCGGATACGCAGCTGCGCGCCGGGTTTCAGTTCGCCACGGTGGATTTCGAGGACACCTTCCCGGATTCCAGCCCCTACGCCCCGAACAAGACGGAATTCCCGATCTTCAACTTCGGGTTCAATTCGCAGGTGACCGATGCCCTGCGCGTGGAAGTTGAAGGGCATTACCAGGCACCCAAGCTGTACAACACCGAACTCGATCCCATGATCTGTTCGATCCCGCGCGTCGCCGATCTGCCCGCCGGCGTCCGGTCACTGGCCCCGGCTGGCGGCTGGTCGACTGCTTCTGCCTATGAAGCCTTTGCCACGGCCAATGGCCTGCCAAAGGGCTGCGTCACCAACCCGCAGTTCAATTTCGGCCGAGCCAACGTCCAGGCAAAGGAAGGCATTTACGTCAATCCGGCCAACGGCAAGGTTTACGGCACGCTGGATAACCCATTCCCGATCGGCAACCCGATGGGCTTCGTGATCCAGTCGGTCGCCGGTTTCGGCACTGGCGTTCCGACAAAGGGCATCGGCGATGTCGATCAGTTCAAGTCGGGCTACGTCGATTACGGCATCAACGGCCGGGCGATCTATCACTGGACGGATTGGCTGGAAACCGTGGTTGGGGTGCAGAACACCAGCTACACCGACAATTCCGATCCGGTGTTCGGTGTGCGTGACGTGACTGTGCGTTCGACCGGGGTTTATGGTGACCTGCGCTTTGATCTGCCGGTATTCGAAGGGTTGCATGTTTCGCTGGCCGGCCGTCACGACTTCAACACCAGTTTCAAGGACGAAACGGTGTGGAAGTTCGGCGCCAAGCAGGAACTGCCGGGCGGGTTCTACCTGCGCGCCAGCGGCGGCACATCGTACAGTGCGCCGAAGATCGACGAAATCGGGGCCTATGGCGCTACTGCCAACGTCAACCCCGGCCTGGAAGCGCAGAGCGTCGAGGCCTACAACTTCGGTGGCGGTATCAACGGGCAGTTCCCGGGCGGTACCTACAATATCGAACTAGGGTATTTCACCACCGACATCACCAACCTGTTCGCCGATCGGTCGGTGGAATCGGTCTGCCTGGAATATGCCCGCGAAGTGCGCCCGACCTCAACGCTGTCGCGTGACGAGATCGTTCGCAATCGTGCGCTGATCGTCACCCCGGATGCATTCTGCGCCACTGCGGCCGCGGCCAACCTGCCGTCCAACCAGACCGTCGCGGTCAACACTTTGGCCCAGCAGTCGATCGAAGGGTACACCGTCGACCTGTCGCTCGACACCGATCTGGTGCAGTTTGACGTGACCTTCACCAAGAACAAGTCGACTGAACCCAACCCGGTGTTCGGCCTGCTGGCGCGGCGTGATGGCACCACCACCAACCTGACCACTGTGGTCCCCGGCCCGGCCGGTTCGGAACCGTTCCGCCAGTCGGCCGAACGTCCGGAATGGTCCGTCTCCGGCCTGTTCCAGTTCACCCCGAGCGATCGCTGGGTGTTCTCGCTCAACCCCCGTTACCAGGGTTCGGAATGGGCCTGGGCCCCGGCCGGCGCTGCCCGTCTGGTTGATGTCAGCGGCAACCGCGTGGTGGAGGACGTCGATTTCGGCAAGTACTTCGTGCTGAACGGCTCGATCCAGATGTTCCTCGGTGAGAACAAGCAACATCGCTTCATGCTGCGCGCCGTGAACATCCTCGGTGAAAAGTACTACGAGCGGTACTCGGGCGGTTCTTCACTGACCGTTTCGCGCGCTGCAGTCCGTGGTGAAATGACCGCTGCCAACAGCGCATTCTACCGCCAGTACGGCTGGAACGGCAAGCCGCGGTCCTTCTGGATGCAGTACGAATACAGCTTCTAAGTTCCTTTGCCCGGTGCCGGTTTCGGCTGGCACCGGGTCTTTTTGCGTCCCCGTTCCAACGAGCCTGGAGTTGAGCCGATGGCCCTGTTCGCCGCCCCGATCGCCATTGCCGCCGTGCTGGCGTTGAATCCCGTCAGCCATCAACCGGCCCGCCACAGCGGGGCCCCGGAATATGGCACATATGACGATCACGGCTTTGAACGGCCGATCAACTTCCCTGATGCACCGGGCGGCGACATGATCCTGTCGGCCGACCTGCACACCCATTCCGTGTTCTCCGATGGCCAGGTTTGGCCGTCGATCCGGGTGGAAGAAGCCGACCGCGACGGGCTCGACGCGCTGGCCTTTACCGAACATCTCGAACACCAGCCGAAGAAGGCTGACATTCCCCACCCCGATCGCAACCGTTCGTTCCAGCTCGCCAGCGCCGATGCCGCTGCGCGTGATCTGAATGCGGTGATGCTGATCAACGGGGCTGAAATTACCCGCGGAATGCCGCCGGGCCACGTCAATGCGGTGTTCCTGAACGATGCCAACAAGCTGCTGGTCGGCGATGCCGCCGAGGCAATCCGCGCTGCCAATGACCAGGGCGCGTTCGTGTTCTGGAACCATCCCAACTGGCTGCCGCAGGCACCGGACGGCGTGGCCAAGATCCTCCCGTTCCACCAGCAGATGATCCGCGAAGGCAAGCTGCACGGGGTGGAAGTGGCCAACGGTACGCTGGACGCCTGGTCCGAAGATGCGCTGGCGATTGCGCTGGAATACAACCTGACCGTGCTGGGTACGTCGGACATCCACGGCCTGGTGGACTGGACCCACAACGGGGCCCACGGCGGCCATCGCCCGCTGACTTTGGTGCTGTCACCCGAACGCACGCCCGAGGCGATGAAGCGCGCGTTGTTTGCCGGGAAGACGGTGGCCTGGATCAACGATGACCTGATCGGCCGCAGCGAAAACGTCGAACAGGTGGTCGGTGCCTGCCTGAAGCTGGAGCCGAAGGGGTATCAGCCCAAGTCCAGCGTGCTGGATGTGGATCTGGTCAACAGCTGCCCGCTGGCGTTCACGCTGGAAAACACCGGCACACGCACGTTCCACAATGTCAGCGATGTGGTGCGGGTGGAACGTTATGCCAAAATGCGCCTGCAGGTGCGGATGAATGACGAACGGGCCAAGCTGCAGCTCGATCTGGTGGTGCTCAACACCCAGGTCCGCCCGCGTGAACACCTGCGCACCACCCTGGTGGCAGAGGTCGGCGCGCTTGGCCGTCCGTAAGCGTTCCAGCCTTTCACCCACCTGTCACGACAGGGGCCTAGATGGCCTTGATCGGTTGCACCTGCAACCGGTCAAGGAGACCAGCCATGTATCGGACATCGTGGGGGAGAGTGATCCTGCTCCTGTCGCCGTGCCTGCTGGCGGCCTGCGCGCCGGAACCTGCGGCACCGGATGTGATCGACGTTTTGCTGATCCCGGCCGACGGGGGCACGGAAGACGGTACGCTGGCCGATTACCAACCCTTGTTTGGCGCAGTCGGGCAGTCGACCGGCATGACCTTCCGGTTGCAGGTGGCCCAATCCTATGGCGCGGTGGTGGAAGCGCTTTGCAATGGCAGGGCCGACGTCGCCTTCGTCGGCCCGGTCACGTACCTGCAAGCGCGCCAGCGCGGCTGTGCGGAATTGCTGGCGGTGGCCGTGAAGGGGGGCAGGTCAACTTACTATGCAGGCATCTTCGTGCGCGAGAATTCACCGATCCGGCAGCTTGCGGATCTGCCCGGGCACAGCCTGGCACTGGGGGATCTGAACTCAACCTCCTCGTTCGTCGTGCCAATGGCGATGCTGGTGGAAGGCGGGCTGGATCCGGCGCGGGATCTGGCGGCGATCCGCATGACCGGCACCCATTCCGGCAACCTGGCGGCGCTGGTGGGCGGCCATGTGGACGCAGCGGCGATGTCGTTTGAATCGTATCAGAAGGCGCTGCGCAGCGGGTTTCCCGGCGCGCGGCAGGTGCGGGTGATCGCCCGCAGCGAACCGATTCCGTTTCCCCCTTTGGTGATGAACACCCGCCTGCCGGCGGCCCGCAAGCTGGCCTTGCGACAAGCGCTGGCAGGGATTGCCAGGGCACCCGGTGTCGAACCCCAGATGATCCGCGGGTACGGCGGCGGGCAGGTCGATGGCTATGACGCCAGCTTCCCGGCCGCACGGTTTGACGGCATCGCGCGCAAGATGGCGCTGCTGGACGGTGAACGGACTGCCGCAGTACTCGCCAAGGCGGCGCAGCGATGATGGACGTCCAGCTTCAGTCGCTGGGCAAGACCTGGCCCGATGGCACCAAGGCGCTGGACCAGGTCGGCATCGTGGTGCCGGCAGGCCAGTTCTGCGTGCTGCTGGGCCATTCGGGAGCCGGGAAATCGACCCTGCTGCGTTGCGTCAACGGGCTGGAAGTGCCGACCAGCGGTTCCGTCAGCGTTGGCGGGTGGGCCGTGGGGCCTGATACGCTGCCGTTCCTGCGGCGACGCATTGCGATGGTGCATCAGGATTTCCGGCTGGTCCCGCGGGCCAGCGTGGCGGCGAATGTCATGGCCGGGGCCGCACCGGACCTGCCGCTGTGGCGGGTGTTGACCGGACTTTATCCCAAGGCCCTGCGCCAGCGCGCCTGCACTATGTTGCAGGCAGTCGGCTTGGAACCTGCGCAGCTCGGCCGCCGGGCAGGGGAGCTGTCGGGCGGGCAGCAGCAACGGCTGGGAATTGCCCGCGCGCTGATGCAGGCACCGTCCGTGCTGCTGGCGGATGAGCCGGTGGCGAGCCTCGATCCTGTCACCAGCCGCAAGGTGTTGGGCCTGTTGCGAGATCTGGCGCGGGACAGCGGGGCCACCGTGCTGTGCAGCCTGCACCAGCTGGACCTGGCGGTGGACTATGCCGACCAGGTGGTGGCGCTGCATCGTGGGCGGGTGATCTTTGACGGTCCGCCGGCCGCACTGGATGAACGCCAACTGGCGGTGATCTATCCCAAAAGCCAGCCCGCGATGCCCGCGCTGGTGGACCGCAAGGTGGCGGGA
>JBARAF010000404.1:0-6405 GCA_049791695.1 Croceibacterium sp. | reverse complement strand
GATGTGCTGGTGGCGCTCGCCGTCGGTTACGAAGTTGTCGGCGCAGCGTTTGACGCCTTCTCGACGGCTCCGGGTGGCTGGGACTATACCAACCTCACCGCCATCGGTGCCTGCGCTGCCATGGCTCGCTTGCTCAAGCTCGACGTCAGCCAGACTCGCGAGGCCTTCGGCATGACGGTGACGCCGCACTTCGCCACCGATGAAGTGGAAAGCTGTGAACTCAACGAGCGTGGCGACCTGACGCTGTGGAAGCGATTCAATGGCTCCGACGCCGTCCGCAACGCGCTGCAGGCGTGCTTCCTCGCCCAGGCTGGCGTTGAAGCTCCGGTCCGCCCTTTCACCGGCAACAATGGCTTTATCGCCAAGCTGCGCAACGAACACGACTCAGCAGCCGTCATTCTTGAACGCCTGCAGACCGACAAGCCGCTCAACTGCATCTCCCAGACGTATATGAAGCTCTGGCCGGTCGGCTCGATGGCGCAGAGCGCTATCCGCGCTGCGCTCGAAGCACGCGCACAGGTCAGCGACCTCGGCCAAATCGCCGAAGTCCGCGTCTATTCGGAAGAAGGCTCCTATCAACACTTCATTGAGATGCGCCAGGACCCATACCATCCGATCAGCCGTGAAACGGCTGATCACTCCATGCCCTATGTTGTGGCCGCCGCTATCCTCGAAGGCAATATCGGCATCGACAGTTTCGACATAGACCGCGTACTCGATGGCAAGCGCCAGAAGTTTGTCGCTGAGCAGGTAAAGTGCTTTGCCGAACCGGCGTTGGGGACGCTCAAGGGCGGCAAGCTGGCCCGCGCCGCCGCCGGCTATTTGTCGCGTGTCGAGATCGAGCTCAAGGACGGGACAGTGCTCCATGGCGAAGCCAAGCCGTTTCCCGGCCATCCGCGCAACCCGTTCTCGGATGCCGATATCGCCCAAAAGGTTACCCAGAACGCCCTGCCGTTTGCCGGCGCAGAAGTGACCGACCGCATTATCAAGGCGCTGGTCGGTTTCGACAGCCTCGCCAGTGTGAAGGATTTCACCAAGATCCTGGCTTTTGACTGGGCTTCGCGCGCCGAGGAAAAGGCCGCCTGATAAAGAACTGCGCATCCACCGACAGGTGGGTGCGCTTTTTTCGTCACCGGATGCTAGAACCGGATGCTAGAAATGACCAAAGCCACCACCGACGAGTTCATGCGCGGCGCAGCTCTTACCAGGCTGTGCGACTTCGATGAACTGGACGAAGACGAACCATTGCGTGCCGAAATTGACGGCCTTGGTTATGCGGTGTTCAAGGTCGGGGAAATGGTCTACGTGACAGCGGACCTTTGCTCCCATGGGCCCGGCTTTCTATCGGAAGGTTATGTCGAGGATTGCCAGGTCGAATGCCCGTTTCACCAGGGGCGGTTTGATCTTCGCACAGGTGTGCCAACAGCGCCGCCATGCGAGGTGCCCATCAAGACATGGACCCCGGTGATCGAGAACGGTGTCGTCTTTATCGATCCGGCAACGCCCAATCAGATCTAGTCGCTTTTACCGTAGCGTCATCTGCCGAAAGCCATCTACAAAGCGCTCGCGGATCGGATTAGTATTGCTGCGGTTGTAAATCAGGTAGATGCGGCTGAGCACATTTGCGTCGGCAAGTTCACGCCAGACCACGCCGTGCACGTTGATCGTGCGCAGGGCTTCAGGCGCTATCGTGATACCTACGCCCGCAGCGACCAGCCCCAGTGTCGTGGTAGCTTCTACCGCTTCCTGGACGATCTGGGGGGAAAATCCCGCCTCGGCACAGATATCGAACACCTGCTCGTAAAAGCCGGTGCCGCTGCCACGCGGGCGCAGCACGAACTTGTCGTTCTTGAGCGCCAGGATCGACAGCGGCCCGGTCTCGTTGGCCAGGGGATGATCGACCGGCAGTACCGCCATGAGATTATCTTCATAGACCGGAAGGATTTCGAGGGAGGTCGGCAGCACGGTGGAAATGGAAGGCCGGGTAAAGCCCACATCGACAGTCCCGAGCAGCACATCATCGATGATCTTAACTGAGGACCGGCTTTTGAGTTCCAGGTGCACATCGGGCGAGGCATTGCGGAAGGCACGCACCGCTCCGGTAAAGACCTCGACCAACGGCACGGACGTAATGAAGCTCAGTCGCAGCGTTCCCATCTCACCCTTGGCCGCGCGCGTGACGGTCTGTACTGCCCGTTCCGCCTGCAGAAGTGTCAGCCTGGCCTCCTGAAGGAACAGATGCCCCGCTGGGGTCAATTCAACGTTGCGGCGCGTTCGTTTGAGCAGCGTCACGCCGAGTTCTCGCTCGATGACCTGTATCTGCAGGCTCAGCGGCGGCTGCCCGATGTTGAGACGTGCCGCTGCCCGCGTGAAGTGCAATTCTTCAGCGACAGCAACGAAATAGCGAAACTGGCGAAGGTCCAATTATGTGTCTCACTGAATAACAGCATGGATAATTGATATTGGACTGCAAATGTAACGGGTGTCAATCTCCCGTCATGAAGTGAAGCTTAGCGGCGGACAAATCTGGTCGCGCATCGACAGGGGATAGCAGCATGATTTCAGAGAAGGACAACGAGTATCTCACCCGGACTGGCCCCGGCACCGCCATGGGCGATACGCTCCGTAGGTACTGGATTCCGGCTTTGCTGGCCACCGAACTGCCCACGCCCGATTGTCCACCCGTGCGCGTGTCGCTCCTTTCCGAACGCCTCATTGCCTTCAAGGATACCAGCGGCAAGATCGGCCTGATGGACGAGTTTTGCGCGCATCGCGGGGTCTCGCTGTGGTTCGGGCGCAACGAGGAGGGCGGGTTGCGCTGCCCCTATCACGGCTGGAAGTACAATACCGAGGGCCAGTGCATCGAGGTACCCTCCGAACCCGTATCGAGCGGCTTCTGCCAAAAGATCAAGCTCAAGTCCTACCCCTGCATCACCTTCGGTGGAGTGATCTGGACCTATATGGGCCCACCCGAGCATCAGCCCCCGGTTCCGGAATATGAATGGGCTCAGGTTCCGCCTGAGCATCGTTACCTTTCCAAGCGCTGGCAGCAGAGCAACTATCTGCAGGCTATGGAAGGCGGCATCGATTCCAGTCACGTGTCGTTCCTGCATTCGGGAGATATTAGTCGCGACCCGCTGCATAAGGGTACGGACGGGGCCAAGTATGCCCGGTCAACGAGCACCACCTTCGATATCCACGAGTCACTTGGCGGGCTGATGATCGGTGCACGCCGTTCGGCCGAGCCCGGTTACCACTATTGGCGCGTCACGCAGTGGATGATGCCTTGGTACACCCTGATCCCGCCCTACAAGGGCAATGCGCTGAATGGCCATGCCTGGGTACCTATGGACGACGAGAACTGCATGGCCTGGACCATGACGTTCCATCCCACCCGCCCACTGACCGAAAAGGAAGTGGAATTGATGGAAAGTGGCCACGGCGTCCATTCGGTGCTTATTCCGGGCACCTTCCGGCCCGAAGCCAACATGGACAATGACTACAATATGGACCGCGAGGCCCAGCGCCAGAAGATCTACTATTCGGGCATCAAGGGCATCGCCATACAGGATGCATCCTTGCAGGAGAGCATGGGGCCGATCGCCGATCGTACCAAGGAAAACCTGGTGTCCACCGACAATGCCATCATCATGGCCCGTATGCGTCTCAAGAAAGCGGCACGCAACGTCGAGAAAGGCAACGCCCCTCCTGGCATCGACCCACAAAGTCATAAGGTTCGCTCCGCGTCCTTCATCCTGCCGGAGGACGGCGCTTTCAAGGAAACTGCGCTTGAAGCCAGTGAGATGAAGATCGGCGAGCCCTTCGTCGCTGTCTAAATTATTCGGCGGCCGGCCTGCGCCGGTCGCCCCAACATGGCAGAGGTTTCATGGTGACGCAGCAAGGGTCGGTGGTAATCGTTGGGGCCGGCCAGGCCGGTGGCTGGGTGGCATTGACAGTGCGTGACCTGCAGCCCGAGCGACCCATCATCCTGATTGGGGAGGAAGACCACCCGCCTTACGAGCGCCCGCCACTGTCCAAGGATGTCCTTGCCGGTAAGGCAACCCCCGAAAGCACTTATCTCAAGCCGCTAACGCATTATGCGGACGCTGGCATCGATCTGCGACTTGGCCATCGGGTTACCGCGATTTCGCCCCAAGCCAAGACCGTAACGCTATCGACTGGAGCGACCCTAGCCTATGACCAGCTGGTGCTGGCCACGGGCATGCAGCCCCGGCCATTGAGTCTGCCGGGAGCCGATCACTCGCGCGTGCGTACCTTGCGCACCATGCAGGATCTGGCGCCTATCCGGCAGTTTCTTGCGCCGGGCCACAAGGTTGTCTGTATCGGTGCGGGGTTCATTGGTCTTGAGATCGCAGCAATCGCGTCACGCAGTGGTTGCGCCGTCACCGTGCTCGAAGCTGGGCCTGTGGCCATGGGACGCGTCGTGGCTCCCGAAGTCAGTGCATCGATCGTGCGTCGGCATGAAAAGCAGGGCGTTACATTCCGTTTCAACGTTTCAATCGAAGCCATTGAAGATAGGGATGGCGCGGCCCTCGTCAGGCTCGCAGGCGGCGACGGGATTCCGGCCGACCTTGTATTGGTCGGCATTGGCGGGTTGACGAATTGCCAGCTCGCCCGCGATGCCGGCATCGCCTGCGAAAACGGTATCAGCGTCGATGCCGAGGGCCGCACTTCAGAGCCTGACATCTTTGCCGCGGGCGATGTCTGCCACCAATACAGTGTCGCGCTTGGCCGCACTATCCGACTTGAAAGCTGGCAGAACGCTCAGAACCAGGCGATCGCGGTGGGCAAGCTTATTGCCGGTGCGCCAGAACCATATGTCGATCTACCGTGGTTCTGGACCGACCAGTACGAGGACAACTTTCAGATCGTGGGAGCACCCGAACGCTGGGACCGGTTGATCTGGCGTGGCAGTCCCGACGACGACAAGTTCACCGCCATCTATCTGCTTGATGGTCGTGTTGTGGCCGGCAACACGCTCAACAATGCCCGCGATATCCGGCCCTTGCGCCAGATGATCCTCGATCGCGCCGAAATTGACCCAGCCCTCCTCAAAGATACCGAGACCGCCTTGATCAAGATTCAGAAAATACAGGCAGCACAATGATCCTCGCCATCGATAGCACCACCAACCCCATGTCTACCGGTCTTGCCGGCCAGCGTGTCCTTCTGGTTGGCGCACGGCATGGAGTAGGGCCTGCAGTCGCCGCCGGTTTTGCCCATGCCAACGCAACGCTGTTGCTCGACGACGACCTCGCAGCAGCGGACGGCGTGGCCTTGCTTGAGGCAGCCATC
Source organism: Croceibacterium sp. (assembly GCA_049791695.1). GTDB lineage: Bacteria > Pseudomonadota > Alphaproteobacteria > Sphingomonadales > Sphingomonadaceae > Croceibacterium_C. The sequence continues at coordinate 1,089 of JBARAF010000404.1, read as the reverse complement.
GAGCGCCTGGGAGGTCTTGATGTGCTTGTCATTTCAGCCCCTCCAGTACGCAACAAGCCCGTGCTCGACATGACCGCCGACGAGATGCGCAGCGTTGTCGAAGCCGAACTCGTCGGTCCGGCCCTCCTTATGCAGGCCGCCGCGCGCCATATGGCCAAGGCTGGCTACGGACGCATCATCGCATTCATGTCTATGTCGGGAAAGGCCGGGGTGCACCATGGCGTCGCCCCCTATGCCGCGGCCAAGGGTGGCATGCTCACCTATATGCGCGTCTTGGCGGCAGAGACTGCCGAGCATGGCGTCACCGTCAACGCCATTGCTACAGCGCTTTTTGAAGCACAGACCGTCACAATGCCGCAGGAAAAGCAGGATCGCCTGCGGACGCAAATCCCCGTCGGTCGCTTCGGCTATAATCAGGAAGCCGCGCAGGCAGCCCTATATCTCGCTTCACCCCTTTCGGGCTTTGTTACCGGGGAGTGTCTCAACCTCTCCGGCGGCCGTTTCATGGATTGATCGGGAGCAGCCTTATGATCATGCACACCTTTATCTCCCGCCCAGGCAGACGCATTCAGGACTACCGCAATTCCTCCCCGCGCTACATCAAGGTGCTGGCGGTGGGTGAAAATGCGCGCGAGGTGATCGATATGGTCAATGCAGAGGGTCGCGAAAACGTCCTGATGACCGGCCCGCTCGATCCGCAGGGTCTGCAGCCCATGGACGAACCTGTCCTTGGCATCAAGCCACATGCTGTGGTGGTGGTGCATCAGCAGGGCGACCAGGACAAATTCCCGTTCCTTATCGAACGGACCGCCTCGATGCTCTCCTTTGTGGTGTTGGAAAAGGACGGCGTGCTGCGTGAACGTGACGAGAACAAAAAAGTGCGCGCCATAAGGGCCATCGCCGACCTTTTCGTCACGACTTCGGATCCCGCCTTCGTCAAGGAATTGGTAGACAACCTGGCTGGGTAACCGTTCCAACTCCATACACGCCGAACCATTTTTTGGGCGCCGTCAATCATTTGGCGGCGCCTTACTTATATCCGCTCGGTGCAATCGCATCATTTCGAACCGGGGATCTAGCTCCAGGCTT
>JBARAF010000403.1:0-10181 GCA_049791695.1 Croceibacterium sp. | reverse complement strand
GGGGGACAGGTTGGGCATGACGATCGCCCGCGCGAACTGGCGGGCGGTGTGGCCCACCACCCCCTGCAACATCGCGCCATCGCGCAAATGGACGTGCCAATCATCGGGGCGGCGCAGAGTCAGGCGTTCATTGCTCATCCCGCCAACTTGGGCCGGTCGCGGCGATAATCAAGCGCCCTTCAATCGCGGGCCGTGCCGTGGCATGGGCCGATCATGACTGCGACCATGAGCCCCACCAACCTGACCCTGCGCCGCCCCGATGACTGGCACGTCCATTTGCGCGATGGCGCGATGTTGCAGGGGGTGGTGGGCCACACCGCCCGCCAGTTCGCGCGGGCGATCGTCATGCCCAACCTGTCCCCCCCGGTGACAACCACCGCGTTGGCCGCCGCCTATCGCCAGCGGATCATGGACGCGCTGCCGGCCGGGGCGGATTTCACTCCGCTGATGACCTGTTACCTGACCGACGCCACCGATGCGGACGATCTGGCGCGCGGGCACGAACAGGGGGTGTTCACCGCGGCCAAGCTGTACCCCGCTGGCGCGACGACCAATTCCGCCAACGGCGTGACCGACGTGGCCAACATCCGCGGCGTACTGGAACGTATGGCGCAGATCGGCATGCCGCTGCTGGTCCATGGCGAAGTGACCCATGCCGAAATCGACATTTTCGACCGGGAAGCGGTGTTCATTGAGCGGGTGCTGGCTCCCTTGCTGAGGGAATTGCCGACCTTGCGGGTCGTGTTTGAGCACGCGACCACGCAGGAGGCGGTGCAATTCGTTGAAAGCGCGGGCGAAAATGTCGCTTGCACGATCACCCCGCAGCACCTGCACATCAACCGCAATGCGATGCTGGTCGGCGGGATTCGCCCGCACCTCTATTGCCTGCCCGTGCCCAAACGCGAAGTGCACCGGCTGGCGCTGCGCCGCGCGGCCACATCGGGTTCAGCCAAGTTCTTCCTCGGCACCGATACCGCGCCCCACGCGCAGCACCTGAAGGAAGCGGCCTGCGGCTGCGCCGGGGTGTTCAACGCGCCCTTCGCGCTGGAGAGCTATGCCGCCGTGTTTGAAGAAGAGGGCGCACTGGACCGGCTGGAAGCTTTCGCCAGCCTCAATGGCCCGGCCTTCTATCGCCTGCCGGTCAACCAGGGCACGGTGACGCTGGAAAAGGCGCCGGTGGAAGTGCCGGCCAGCTACGATTGCCAGGGCACGCCCGTGGTGCCGTTCCATGCGGGCGAGACGCTGGGGTGGCGGCTGGCCGGTTAAGCTTTCGCCCGCCGCCCGCGAATCAGGTCCCAGGTAAAGATCATCGCCGCCAGCCAGATCGCCACGAAGCAGGCGAGCTGGGCAGGCTTAAGGTCTTCGCCAAACACCAGCAGCCCCATCAGGAACACCACCGTGGGGCTGAGGAACTGGAGGAAGCCGATAATGGTGTAGGGCATCCGCCGCGCGGCGGTGGCGAACATCAGCAGCGGCACGGCCGTCATCGGCCCGCTGAAGGCCACCGCTGCCGCCACGCCCGGCCCTTGCGCCAGCGCCGGCCCGGCGGGTGTGGCGGCATAGAAAGCGATGATGGCGAGGGCGGCGGGCGTCAGGATCAGCGATTCGACCGTCAAACCCACCAGTGATCCCGCGGCCACCGTCTTGCGCAACAGTCCGTAAATGCCAAAGGTGACTGCCATCGACAGGCTGAGCCACAGGGTCGTCAGGGCCCCGGCAGCCAGCGCCGCCACCCCGAGTGCCGCCAGCCCCACGGCAACCCACTGCGGGCGGGTCAGCCGTTCACCCAGCACCACCATCCCCAGCAGCATCATCATCAGCGGCAGGATGTAATAGCCAAGGCTGGCGGCATAGACGTGCCCGGTCTGGATCGCATGGACGTACAGGAACCAGTTGACCGCGATGGTCGCCGCGCTGCCCAGCAGGGTCAGCATGGTCCGCCGGTCGCGCAGCACATGCCGCAGCTCCGGGCCGAGTCCCCGTGCGGCGACGATCACCCCGCACAGCGGGACGGTGAAGATCAGCCGCCAGGCGACGAATTCCAGGCTCGGTACCGTCTTCACCAGCAGCAGATACAGGGGCATCGATCCCCAGATCGCGTGCGCGCCCAAGGCATAGGGCAGGCCGCTTTTGTGCTGCTGTTCGGACCCGTTCACCGGCCAAGCGGTAGGCCGATGCGACGAGTGGAGCAAGCGCGCTGAAAATGAACGGCTTTCTGACAACCGGGTTGTCGATGGTTCAGGATCGCGGGCGTAAACCTGAACCATCAAGAACGCAGATCGAATGGAGACCCGCCATGCGCAGCCTGATCACCAAGACCGTATTTGCCCTGGCCGCATCCGGCCTGACCCTTTCGGCAATGCCTGCCGCGGCCGCCGATTTCGGCGCTCCGGCTCACCGCACAACGGTTGTTTCGGCGCAGGACGCCGTCGCTTACGGGGACCGCTGGGACCGTCGCGGTCGCCACGATCGTCGCTATCGCGACAGCGGCAGCTACCGCAATTACGATGAACCGGTCTATCGCAACAGCCAGGTGTGGGAAGGCCGCGATGGCCGCCAGTACTGCCGCCGGAGCGATGGCACCACCGGCCTGATCGTCGGCGCGGCCGCCGGGGCCCTGCTGGGCCGCGAAGTCGACAGCCGGGGTGACCGGACCATTGGCACCGTGCTGGGCGCGGCCGCCGGGGCCCTGCTGGGCAAGAAGGTCGACAGCGGCACCCGCTGCCGCTGAGTTGAACTGAAGGTTGCAAGGCCGGGCGGTGACCACAGGGTTGCCGCCCGGCTTTCCCGTTCTGGTACAGGGCCGCACAAGGCCGCTGCCCGTTCACCCTTTTTCCAGCAGCTCGCGTTAGGACGGGCGCATGACCAAGCCCTTTGCCCTGTTGGCGCTGCCCGCCGCCCTGTTGCTGACCGCCTGCGGTGAAGAACCGGCCAAGCCCGATGTGGCACAGGACCCGGCCCTGACCGCTGCGCTGGGTGAACAGATCATGGTCGATCCTGATCTTGTCGGCATGAATGACGCCAATGCCGTGGCGCAGTTGCCGGTCCAGGATGGCTCGCTGCCCTCGCTCGATCTCGGCCCCGAAGCCATCGAGCGCGCCCGTGCCGATGCGCTGGTGCTGCTGGGTGGTCAGGCGAAATTGCGCAAGGCCCCGGTCCCGCGTGAGGTTTCCGGCGAATTGCCCGCCGACGCGCCGCTGACTGCAGCCGCCCGCGCCGCCGCCGCACCTGGTGCCAATGCCGACTGCGCCAAGCGGGCCGAATATTCTGCCGGATGGGCTGCCCTCCTGCCCGCCGCTTTCCCGGTCTATCCGCGCGGTGCGGTGCAGGAAGCTGCCGGATCGGACACTGCCGGTTGCAGCCTGCGGGTGGTCAATTTCCAGACCCCCGTGCCGCTGGCCGAAGTGATCGATTTCTACTTCACCCGCGCCGCCACGGCGGGTTTCACCGCCCAACGCGTGTTGCAGGATGGTGATGACGTGCTGGCGGGGACGAAGGGCAAAAGCTCCTACGTCGTCTATGCCCGGCGGATGCCCTCTGGCGCGACCGAGGTCGACCTGGTCACCAGCGGGCGCTGAACCTTACGCCTTGAAGCCGACGCCCACGCTGGCGCGTGGCTGTTCCATTTCCGTGCTGGCGACCGGGTAGGCGCAGTAATCCGCGGCATAGAACGCCGCCGGGCGATGGTTGCCGGAAAAGCCGACCCCACCGAACGGTGCGGAAGACGATGCGCCGTTGGTCGGCCGGTTCCAGTTGACGATCCCGGCCCGGATATTGGCCCAGAAGCGGTTGTAATCCTGCGGTGTGCCGCCGATCAGCGATGCCGCGAGGCCGAACCGGGTGGCGTTCGCTTCGGCAATCGCCTGGTCGAAATCGTCCACCTTGATCACCTGCAGCAGCGGGCCGAACAGTTCCACGTCCGGCCGTTCCTGCATCGGGGTGATGTCCACCAGGCCTGGGGTCAGAAACGGCAGATCGCCACGCGGGCGGCGCATGTGGCTGATCGCCTTGCCGCCGTGGGTCAGGAAATAGAGGAACGATTCGCTCAACTGGTCTGCTGCTTGGTTGTCGATCACCGGGCCCATGAAAGGGGACGGTTCGTCAAACGGCGCGCCGATGATGATCCGGTCGGTCAGCCGCTTCACTTCGTCCACCACATGGTCGAACATATCGGACTTGATGATCAGCCGCCGTGCGGCAGTGCAACGCTGCCCCGCCGTGGTGAAGGCCGATTGCACGATCAGGATCGCGGCATCGTTCACTTTGGGCGTATCCCACACCACGATCGGGTTGTTGCCGCCCATCTCCAGCGCCAGGATCTTGCCCGGATTGGTCGCCAGCCGCCGGTTGATGGCGATGCCGACCTGGGCAGAGCCGGTGAACAGCACCCCGTCCACCCCGTCATGCCCGACCAGCGCCTTGCCTTCTTCTGGGCCGCCATGCAGCACCTGCACCAGCGCGGCAGGGATGCCGGCGCGGTTGAACAGGGTCATCAGGAATTCGCCGACCGCCGGGGTCTTCTCACTCGGCTTCAGGATTACCGCGTTGCCCGCGATCAAGGCCGGCACGATGTGGCCGTTGGGCAGGTGGGCGGGGAAATTGTACGGCCCCAGCACCGCCATCACACCATGCGGCTTGTGGCGCACGGCGGCGGTGCCCTGCAGCGCGCTGTCCAGTTTCCGCTGGCCGGTGCGTTCCTGATAGGACCGGACGGAGATTTCCACTTTCGCGATCACCGCTTCCACTTCGGTGCGCGCTTCCCACAGGGGCTTGCCGGTCTCGCGGGCGATCAGTTCGGCAAAGTGATCCTGTTCCTTGCGGACTTCGTTGGCAAAGCGGCGGACCAGTTCCACCCGCGTCGCCAGCGGCTGTGCGGCCCATTGCGGCCAGGCCCGGCGGGCCAGGGCCACCGCTTCGTCCACGTCACCGGGCTTGCCACGCCACAACTCAACGCCGGTGGCGGGTTCGTAGGAAATGAGGGGCTGGTTGCTCAAGGTTGGCTGAGTCGCTTCGATGGATGGCAAGGCGGGTAGGGATCCCGTGGTTATCGCCTATTCTCTAACCGGGGAAGAGCTGTGAAGGTTTCATCGGGTTTATACGACATGTCCCGCAGGCGGCAATGCGGCACCGTGGGCGGTGCCCATCAGGCGAATAGCGGCCACTTTGCCTACCAGTGGCTGCCAGTCATCATGGTCGGCAATGGCGGCCCAGATGGCCTCCACTTCGTCGATCAGCATGGTTTGCGGGCCGGGGCCTGACCAATAGGGATGGGCCGAGTCCGCAGGTTCATAGCCCGTCAGCGCCTCCGCCAGATCGCCGCTGGCACCCCGGCCACCGCGATGGGTGAAGAAGAATGCATCTGGCCCCATGCCGCTGGCGCGCATCGCCTTTTCCGCCGCTTCGATCAGGGCGAAATCGCGTTCTTCCCCCTGCGCCACCACGCCCAGCCGCCAGCAGAACCGCCGCGCCATGGCCGCATGGTACAGCGGGGCAAAGCGTTGCAGCGCGAATGCCAGCGGGGCCGTCTCCACCAGCCGCCGCAGGGCGATGGCCAGTTGCGCCAGGTTCCAGTGCAACGCTTCCGGCTGGCGGCCAAAGGCGTAAAGCCCTGAATGGTCGAAATAGGCGGCGGTAAAGCCCGGGTCCCACTGCGGCAGCCAGCGCCAGGGGCCGTAATCGAAGCTTTCGCCGGTCACGTTCATGTTATCGGTATTGAGCACGCCGTGGACGAAGCCCGCGACCATCCACGATGCGGCGAGGTCTGCCAGCCGTTCCACGACCTGGTGGAAGAACCGCACCGCCGGAATGTCCCGCCCCGGTGCGTCATCCGGCGGGGGCGGGCCGGGGAACTGCGCCAGGCAATAATCGACCAGCGCCGCCAGGTGATCGTCTTCCTCCAGCGCGGCGAGGCGTTGGAAGCTGCCGATGCGGACGTGCGAATGGGACAGCCGCACCATGACCGCAGAGCGGGTCGGGCTGGGTTCGTCACCCCGTTGCAGCGCCTCGCCCGTTTCGATGACGGAGAAGGTCTTGCTGGTATAGACGCCGAGCGCCTCCAGCATTTCGGTGGCGAGGATTTCGCGCACTGCGCCTTTCAGCGTCAGCCGCCCGTCGGCCGTGCGGCTCCACGGGGTTTGCCCGCTGCCCTTGGTGCCAAGGTCCAGCAGGCGGCCCGCGCCATCGCGCATTTGCGCAAACAGGAACCCGCGCCCGTCGCCCAGATCGGGGTTGTAGTGGCGGAACTGGTGGCCGTGATATCGCAGGGCCAGCGGCTGGGGCAGATTTTCCGGCAGCGGCGCGAACCGGCCAAAATGCTGCGCCCAGTCGCTATCGCTCAGGCTTTCCAGCCCAACGGCCCGGTCCCACCGGTCATTGCGAAAGCGCAGCACTGTCTGCGGGAAATCGGCCGGAGTCACCGGATCGGCCAGCCAGTCGGCCAGTTCCAGCACAGGGGTGTCGGGGCGGTACGGGGCGGCTTGCGGTTCTGCGGGCATCGCGCCTAAGTGGCGGGTGGGGAGCACGGGCGCAACCGCGCGCTGCGTATTAACGGGACTGGTCGATGGCCGAACACGCCTGGACAGACGGCGAATGGAAGAGCGCGGATGGGCTGGTGCTGCGGTACCGCGACTATCCGGGGCCGTCCGATCGCCCGCCACTGCTGTGCCTGCCCGGACTGACCCGCAATGCGCGCGATTTTGCCGCACTGGCAGAAACACTGTCACCCCAATGGCGGGTGCTGTGCGTCGATCTGCGCGGGCGCGGGCAGAGCGACTATGCGAAAGATCCCGCCACATATAACCCGCTGCAATATGTCGCCGACTTGCAGCGCCTGTTCGAAGTGGCCGGGCTAGACCGGGTGGTGGCCGTCGGTACGTCGCTGGGCGGGGTCGTCGCCATGCTGCTGGCCGCGATGGAGCCGGAGCGGCTGGCCGGCGCGGTGCTGAACGACATCGGCCCGGACATCGAGGCAGTGGGGTTGGCACGAATCCGCGACCACGTGGGGCAGGGGCGCAGTTTCGAAACATGGATGCACGCTGCGCGCGGGCTGAAGGAACAGGCGGGCGCGTTCCACCCGACTTATGAAATTGCCGACTGGCTGAACATGGCCAAGCGCCTGATGGTGCTGGGCAACAATGGCCGCATCGCCTTCGATTACGACATGAAGATCGCCGAGCCGTTCAACGATCCGCCGCCCGATCCGCCGGTGGATATGTGGCCCGCCTTCCGTGCGCTGGCCGGGCGGCCGGTGCTGGCGTTGCGCGGGGCCTTGTCCGATATCCTGTCACCCGCAACCTTGCAGGCGATGAAGCGGGAACTCCCCGGAATGGCGGCCGTAACCATTCCCAAGGTTGGCCACGCGCCCGCCCTGGACGAACCCGCCGCCCTGCGGGCGATCCTGCGCCTGCTGGAGGATATTCGATGACCGCACTGCGAATCCTGCACCTGCATTCCACGTTCGATGCAGGGGGCAAGGAAGTCCGCACGGTGCGGCTGATGAATGCGCTGGGGAAGGCGTTCCACCACGCGATCGTCTCGGGCGACCTGGAGAAACGCGGTGCGGCCCGGCTGATCAAGCCGGGCGTATCGGTCAGCTGGCCGAAATTCCCCCCGCTCAGCGGCAAGCCAACGCCGGGGCGCTTGCTGAAGCTGGCCAAGGCGATGGCCGGGTATGACCTGATCTGCACGTACAACTGGGGCGCGATCGATGCGGTGATGGCGCATACCCTGTTTGCCGATGTGACCAGGCTGCCACCGCTGATCCATCACGAAGACGGCTTCAACGAAGACGAAGCGGAGGGGCTGAAAACCAGCCGCAACTGGTACCGCCGGATTGCGCTGGGCCGCACGGCGGCGCTGGTGGTGCCGTCGAAGAATCTCGAACGGATCGCGCTGGAAGTATGGCAGCAGCCGCGCACGCGGGTGCGCCTGATCCCCAATGGCATCGATACCGCCGCCTTCACCCGCCCGGCCAAGAAGGATGCCCTGCCGACGCTGATCAAGCGGCCGGGAGAACTGTGGCTGGGCACGCTGGCGGGCCTGCGCAAAGTGAAGAACCTGCCGCTACTGGTGCGCGCTTTTGCGCAGATGCCGGAACAGTGGCAGTTGGTGATCGTGGGCGAAGGGCCGGAACATGCTGCCATTCGCGCAGAAGCGGAACGGATGGCCGTTGCCGACCGGGTCCATTTGCCCGGCTTTGCCGCCGATCCTGCAAAAGTGGCCGGGCTGTTCGACATCTTCGCATTGTCCTCCCGCTCCGAACAGGCGCCGATTTCGCTGGTTGAAGCGATGGCGGCGGGCCTGCCGGTGGCCGCGCCGCGGGTGGGGGATGTCGGGGCGATGGTGGCCAGCGAAAACGGCCCCTGGCTGACGGAGCCGGGCGACGAAACCGCGCTGGCCCGGGCCCTGTGCGAACTGGCGGCGGACCCCGCGCTGCGCAAACGGCTGGGCGATGCCAACCGGGTGCAGGCGCGGGCGGAATTCGATGAAGCGCGCATGATTGAACGGTACGGCGCGCTCTATCGCGGGCTCGCGGTGGGCGGCTGAGCTTCATCCACCGTTCACCCCCCTTGCGCCACCTGTGACGCTTGGCGGGGATGAAGTCCCAATCATCAATTGAATTGGCGCGCCCATCCGCTAAACACCCGCGCTTGTTCCAACAGCTGCAAGATCGATCGTGGCCCTGACTCCCGAAAACGAACAGACCCGTACCGACAAGCTGGCCCAGCGTGCCGCGTCCGAACAGGACGTGCTGCTGCGCGAAGTGGACGAAGCCGTGCGCCAGGATGAACTGGCCGGCGCGGTGCAGCGATACGGCAAGCCCGCCGCGATTGTCGCAGTGCTCGGGCTGGCGGCTTTTGGCGGCTTCCTGTTCTGGCGTGACCGGCAGGAAAGCAAGCTGGACGAACAGTCGGAACTGCTGGTGACTGCGCTGGACAAGCTCGACGCCGGCCAGGTTGCCCGGGCGAACGATGAACTGGCCCCGCTCGCCGCCGGTGAAGGTGGCGCGGCCCTGGCCGCCCAGCTGACCCGCGCCGGGATTGCGCTGCAGGATGGCAAGCCCAGGGACGCGATCAAGCTGTACGATGCGGTTGCCGCCAACGACGCCGCGCCGCAGCCCTATCGCGATCTGGCGGCGATCCGTTCGGTCGCCGCGCAGTTCGATGAAATGCAGCCGCAGCAGGTGATCGACCGGCTGAAGCCGCTGGCCGTGCCGGGCAACGCCTGGTTTGGCAGCGCGGGCGAACTGGTGGCGATGGCTTACCTGAAACAGAACAAGCCTGATCTGGCGGGGCCGTTGCTGGCCACCATCGCCAAGGATGACAAGGTGCCGGAATCGCTGCGTTCACGCACGCGCCAGCTGGCCGGCCTGCTGGGCTATGATGCCGTGACCGATGTGGATGCCACGCTGGCGCAGATGCGCAGCACCGGCGCAGGCGCGGAAACCGCCAAGTGAGAAATCAGACCGGGATGAATGCACGCATGAGCACACGATTCGCCCGCGCAGTTGCGCTGTCCCTGCTGGCCACGTCGATCGCCGGGTGCGGCGTGCTGGGTGGCAAGGACAAGCCGGCCACGCCGACCCACGGTAACCGTACGCCGATCCTGTCGCGCATCGCCACCGAAGTGAAGCCGGACCCGGCTTTGGCGGCAACCATGATCGTACTGCCCCCCGCGCTGGCCAATGTCGATTGGGCCCAGGCTGGCGGCACGGCTTCCAAGTCGATCGGCCATGTCGAACTGGCCGCCGCGCCGCAACGGGCGTGGAGCGTGTCGATCCCCGGTTCTTCGCCCAAGCGGCGGCTGGCTGCATCGCCGGTGATCGGCGCGGGCCTGCTCTATGCGATGGATTCGCAAGGGGTGGTCCACGCGTTTGATGCCGCCACCGGCGCAGCGCGCTGGACGCATGAAGTCGAAGTGGAAAAGGATTTCGATTCGGCCAATTTCGGCGGCGGCGTGACCTTTGCCGATGGCAAGATCTATGCCGCGTCCGGCACGGGTGACGTGGTTGCCCTGAATGCCCAGACCGGCGAACAGCTGTGGCGGGTGAAGCCTGCCGGCCCGCTGCGCGGTTCCCCCACCGTGGCCTTCAACGCCGTCTATGTGATGACGCAGGACAACCAGATCCACGCGCTCGGCATCGCCGATGGCGCACCGATCTGGCAGGATGCCGCCGCCAGCAG
>JBARAF010000402.1:0-6586 GCA_049791695.1 Croceibacterium sp. | reverse complement strand
GGACCACGCCGCCACCGTGGCGCAGCAGCCGGTCTATGATTGCATTGCCGGTGCCTTTGCCCGGTTCCGGCTGGACCACGGCCGGGCCGCCCTGTTCGATCCATGAAACCTGCAAGCTGCGGCCGTTATGGTCGCTGACGGCTTGCCAATCCACGTCTACCGTCCCGCCGGGCTGCGACCAGGCGCCGTATTTGACCGAATTGGCCGACAGTTCGTCCAGTGTCAGCCCAACACCTGAGACCACCCCGAACGGAACGCGCAGGCCGTTGCCGTGGAAGTTGATGCGGTTTTCGATATTGTACGGCTCCAGAATGGCGCGGATCGCCTGGCCCAGTTCAATTTCGCCTGAGGATGCTTCGTCCAGCGTCGTTTCATAAGCCCGCCCCAGGGCCTGGACCCGGTCGATGATCTCTCGCGCTTCCACAGGTACGCCGCGCATTTTTCCGGTGATGTTGACGATGCTGGAAATCACCGAGAACATGTTCTTCATCCGGTGCGACAATTCGCGCGCCATTTCGCGGGCGTGGCGTTCATCGGCCCGGGCCGTGATCACTTCGGTGACATCCCACTGGCTGCCAAAATAATACAGCAGTTCGCCATTGGGGTGATAGATCGGACCCAGGTGCAGGGCGTTCCAGAATGGGGTGCCGTCCTTGCGGTAATTGATCAGTTCAACGATCACCACATCCTGGCTGCGCAACCCTTCGCGGATGCGCGCGACAGCCCGTGGATCGGTGCGGGGCCCCTGCAGGAAACGGCAATTGCGCCCCAGCACGTCTTCTTCTTCGTAACCGGTCAGGGCCCGGAATGCGCGATTGACGAAGATCAGCGGCATATCCGGCTGGCGCGGATCGCTCAGCGATACGGCCATTCGGGTTTGCGCCATGGCCTGTTCGAACAGCAGGCCGGATGCAGCGGGGAAGGCGTCGCCCGGCAATTCGTTGCGGAACGGGGCGCGGCTGTCACCCTCCGTTCCGGCCCCGGAATGCGGTTGCGCGGCTGGCCGCTTGCCGCCCTGATCAGAGGTTTCGTCGTGCAAGAAAACAGATCCCTTTCGCGCGCCAACGCACGCAAAAAGGATGGGTTCCGGCGGAAATCTGCCATTCGTCGCAATAAGTTGCTTTACAGAACCCGGTTGGGCAGGGCGGGGAACTGGGGCAGGGCGGGATCGACAAAATCCCAGGCCAGCCGGTCTTTCACATAGATCACATTTTGCGGGCTGACCTGGCCCGGATCGTCGAGCGACCCTGCCTGAACCATGATGTGATCGCCCGGCGCATCGCCGCTGGTGTAAAGCCGGCCCGCGCAGGTGCCGCAGAAATGCCGGGTCACTCTGCCGCCGGTATCACCGGTGTTGGTAAAGGTGGCCGGGGTCCCTTCCAGCACCAGTTGATCCTTGTGGATGCCGATGATGGTGGTGTGGCCGGTGCCGGTGGCCTTCTGGCAATCCTTGCAGCAGCATTGGCTGACAAACAGCGGGCTGCCTTCGATGTGGTACCGGATGGCGCCGCACAGGCAACCGCCGACCAAGGTGCTGTCAGTCATGGCATTCTCCCTTGCGGGCGATCTCAGCAGCCTTCCGCGGCCTTGCGGTGGTGCAGGATCACCTCATCAATTACGAAACGGATGAACTTTTCGCTGAATTCCGGGTCCAGATCGGCTTCGGTCGCCAGCGCGCGCAGGCGTTCGATCTGGCGCGCTTCACGGCCGGGATCGCTCGGCGGCAAGTCAGCGCGAGCCTTGTATTCGCCCACGGCCTGGGTGATGCGGAATCGTTCCGCGAGCATATGAATCAGGGCGGCATCAATGTTGTCGATGCTCTTGCGGTATCCGGAAAGTACCGGGTCGGGCTGCTCGGTTTGGGTCATCTGCGGGTGCGTTAGGCTGGCCATCGCCTTCACGCTAGCACGGAATCCGCGCTTGCCAAGCGCGGGGAACCCCGCCATTGGCGCGCCATGAGCGCAGAGGTCGTGCCGCTACCCCGCAAGGAGCCTTCACTGGCACCGATCCTGTCGCTGACGGCGACGGCGATGAACAGCGTCAACGCCATCATCCTTGACCGGATGCAGAGCGAAATCCCCTTGATTCCTGCCTTGGCCGGCCATTTGATCGCCGGTGGCGGCAAGCGGATGCGGCCGATGCTGACGCTCGCGGGTGCGGAACTGGTCGGATATCAGGGCACCCGGCATCACAAGCTGGCCGCTTCGGTTGAATTCATCCACACCGCCACCCTGCTGCATGATGACGTGGTGGACGGATCGGAAATGCGCCGGGGCAAGCAGGCGGCCAACATGGTGTTCGGCAATCCGGCCACGGTGCTGGTGGGCGATTTCCTGTTCAGCCGCGCCTTTGAACTGATGGTCGAAGACGGCAGTCTGAAAGTGCTGAAGATCCTCGCCGGGGCCAGCGCGATCATCGCGCAGGGCGAGGTTGACCAACTGACCGCCCAGCGCCGGATTGAAACGAGCGAGGAACGCTACCTCCACATCATTGGCGCGAAAACCGCCGCCCTGTTCGCTGCCGCCAGCCGCATTGCCGCGATCGTCGCCGAATGCAGCGACGAACAGGAACGCGCGCTGGACGATTACGGTCGAAACCTCGGCGTCGCGTTCCAGCTGGTTGATGACGCGATCGATTACGACAGCAGCCGCGCCGAAATGGGCAAGGATGCCGGTGACGATTTCCGCGAAGGCAAGATGACCCTGCCGGTGATCCTCGCCTATGCCCGCGGCGATGACGAGGAACGCCGGTTCTGGCAGGAAGCCATCGCCGGTTTCCGCACCGAGGACGAAGATTTTGCCCACGCGGTGGAACTGGTCCGTCGCCACGATGCGGTGCGGGCCACCCGCGAACGCGCCCGGCTCTATGCCCAGCGCGCCTGCGATGCGCTGTCGATCTTCCCCGACAACAAGGCCCGCGCAGCAATGGTCGAAGCGGCACAGTTTGCGGTCAGCCGGGGTTATTGATCCCAGGCACCAACCTCCGTTCACATCGAGCGGAGGCTTCAAGCTAAAGTCGAGATGCCACCTCCACTGCTTGCGTGTCTCGACTTCGCTCGACACGAACGGGTAGGGGGCGTGATGTCGTCGCTTCCCATCCAAGCCGTCCTGCCGGATTTGCTGGCCGCGCTGCGCAGCCGCAATGCGGCCGTGCTGATCGCGTCAGCGGGGGCGGGCAAGACCACGGCGGTGGCCCCGGCGCTGATCGATGAGCCGTGGTGCACCGGGCTGGTAATCCTGCTCAGCCCGCGCCGGGTAGCGGCCCGCGCGGCGGCGGAACGGATTGCGGAACTGCTGGGGGAATCGGTCGGCCAGCGCGTTGGCTATATCACCCGGCTGGACAGCAAGCAGAGCGCCGCAACCCGCATCCTGGTGGTGACCGAGGCGATTTTCGTCAATCGCATCCTGGATGACCAGGAATTGCCGGGCGTGTCCGCCGTGCTGTTCGACGAGGCGCACGAACGGCACCTCGACAGCGATCTCGGCCTTGCCCTCGCGCTCGAATCGCAAGCCGTGCTGCGTGAAGACCTGAGGGTGCTGGTGATGTCCGCCACCATCGACGGGGCGCGGTTTGCTGCGCTGCTGGGTGACGATGCGCCGGTGATAGAGAGCGAGGGCAGGGCTCACCCGCTGGAGATCCGCTGGCTCGGCAGCAGGGCGGAACTGCGTACGGATGAGGCGATGGCCAGCGCGGTGCTGGCTGCCTGGCGCGAACAGACCGGTGATTTGCTGGCCTTCCTTCCCGGCGTTGGCGAGATCGAGCGGCTGCGCACCCGGCTGGAGGAAAAGCTGCCCGGCGTGCCGGTGCTGCCGCTGCACGGGCAGGTGGAGCCAGCCGCCCAGCGCACCGCAATCCGCCGGGACAAGGATGGCCGCCGCCGGATCGTATTGGCGACCAATATCGCCGAAACTTCCGTCACGCTCGATGGCGTCAGCGTAGTGGTGGACAGCGGCCTGTCGCGTCGCGCCGAATTCGACGTGGCGGCGGGCGTCACCCACCTCGCCACCCGCCGCGCCAGCCAGGCCAGTGCGGCGCAGCGCGCAGGCCGTGCCGCGCGGCAGGGGCCGGGCGTTGCCTATCGCTTGTGGGAAGAGGCCGCCCATGCCGGGCGCGAACGGTTCGATCCGCCGGAAATGCTGACCGTTGACCTCGCCCCGCTGCTGCTGGCGCTGGCGCAGTGGGGTGTCGGCGATCCGACGTCGCTCGGCTGGCTTGACCCACCCCCTGCCCCTGCACTGGCAGCTGCAAGGGACCGGCTGGGCAAATTGGGCGCGCTGGATGCCGAGGGGCGCATAACCGATCTTGGCCGCCGCATCGCTGCCTTGCCGATGGAGCCGTGGCAGGCGGCGATGCTGCTCTACGGCGCGGAACATGGCTCGGCGCTGGTGGCCGGCAAGCTGGCTCTGCTGCTGCAGGAACGCGGGCTGGGCGGGCGCGGGGAAGACCTGCTGCACCGCTTGCAACGCTGGGATGGCGACCGTTCGCCCCGCGCGCAGGCGAGCCGCAAACTTGCGGAGGGCTGGGCCAGGCGAGCCGAGAAGCTGGTGCCGGTCCGGCAAGGGGGCGCGGCGCCTCCAGCCGTCCTCCTCGCCTTCGCCTTGCCGGATAACCTGGCCCGCCGCCGTGACCGGTCGGGGGAAAGCTGGTTGTCAGCCGGTGGACGTGGCTATGCGCTCGATCCGGCATCCCCGCTGGCGACTGCCGAATGGCTGGCCATCGGCGATGCGCAGGGCCGGGCACAAGGGGCGCGGATCACCGCCGCCGTGCCACTGACCACGGCCGAGGTCGAACAGTGGCTGGGTGCGCGGATCGAACGGCGGTCGGTGTTGAAATGGACCGGGGAACGTGTCGAGGCGCGGCTGGAGCGGCGGATTGGCGCAATCACCCTCGCCACCGGACCGGACCCGTCGCCGGACAAGGATGCGGTGGCCGCGCTGCTTGTGAAAAAAGCTGTCGATAGAATTGGGGACAAGCTGGGGGAACTGCTCCCCCACACGCTGATCGCCCGTGCCCGCTATGCCGG
Source organism: Croceibacterium sp. (assembly GCA_049791695.1). Taxonomy (GTDB): domain Bacteria; phylum Pseudomonadota; class Alphaproteobacteria; order Sphingomonadales; family Sphingomonadaceae; genus Croceibacterium_C. The sequence continues at coordinate 1,563 of JBARAF010000402.1, read as the reverse complement.
GTTGCAGGCCCTGGCACCTGACCAGCTCGCGGCCGATGCGCACGACTGGCTGGCGCCCCTGCTGGCCGGGCGGCGCGATCTGCAACTGGCCAAGGGGCCGCTGGTGGAGGCGTTGCTGAACCGCCTCAGTTGGGATGAGCGCCAGCAACTCGACAAGCTGGCCCCGCGTGAATTCGCCAGCCCGGCGGGCACCCACCATGCGATTGATTATGACGGCGACGATGCGCCATCAGTGGAAGTGCGGGTGCAGGCGGTGTTCGGGCTGGAACGGCACCCGATGGTTGGCACCACGCCGCTGCTGCTGAAACTGACCGATCCGGGCGGGAAGCCGGTTCAGGCGACACGCGATCTGCCGGGTTTCTGGCGCGGCAGCTGGAAGGATGTGCAGAAGGATGGGAAGGGGCGATACCCCCGCCACCGCTGGCCGGACGAGCCCTGGGCCGAAAAGCCCAGCCTCAAGACGAAAAACGCCTTCAACCGCACTTGATTCTTTCCCCCAACCTTGTGAAAGCAGCGCCCATGCAGGCCCGTATCTATCAGCGCCCGAAGAATGCGATGCAGTCTGGCAAGGCGCTTACCGACCAGTGGATCCTCGACTTCGTTCCGGCGGAGGCGAAGAAGCCTGATCCGTTGATGGGCTGGGCCGGCAGTGGCGACACGCGCCAGCAGGTGACGCTGAAGTTCCCGACGCAGGAAGCGGCGCAGGAATATTGTGCGAAACACGGCATCGCTGCCGAAGTCCACATCGTACCGCCCAGGCGGCTGAAGCTGCAGGCCTACGCCGACAATTTCCGATGAGCTAAGCGGCCGCGTTTTTGCGGCGGGTCTGCCAGCCTTTCTTCGCCGCGGCCGAGCGTTTCTCGTGCGATAGGGACGAGCCGGCTTTGCGGCCGCCACGACGGGCGCTTTCGTGGTTGTCAGGTTTACCTCGACCCGAACCGGACTTGTTGCCGCCGCCCGATTCCTTGTTCACCGTGGCCCAGGCGCGCCGTTCCGCTTCGTCCTTGCCGACGCCGCGTTTCTCGTAACCTTCCTCGATGTGTTCGGCCTTGCGCTTTTGCTTGTCGGTGTAGCTGCTCTTGTCACCCCGGGGCATATTCAGTCTCCTTTCCCGCAAAAGACGGCCGGGGATCGGGCGGGTTTCCGCCAGTTTCGCCGAACTGTTGCAATCTTCCGGTCCAGCCGCCATATGCCCGCCCGGGAGTCGGTCGGACGCTTGCGTCCGCCAACCTGGTCAGGACCGGAAGGTAGCAGCCACAACGGGTTGCGGCGGGTCGGCCGGCTCCTTTTTACCCACATCGCTATTGCCAGTGCGGCCATGACATTCGGCCCCCGAATGCCTAGTTTGGGCGGATGAACGAATCCGGCGATATGTTTGGCGACGAGCCTGAAGGCGAAGTTGCGGGTGGGGAACCCCAGCCGACCGCTGCTGAACTGGAGGCTGCTGGTCAGTCTGCCCTGTTCGGGGCGCTTGATCCGGAACCGCCCGTGCCGGATGCGTTGACCGCAGCGGACTCCGCTTCGGCGCCCGCACTGGCCCCCGTTCCGGCCCCTGTTCCGGCC
>JBARAF010000401.1:0-6875 GCA_049791695.1 Croceibacterium sp. | reverse complement strand
GGCCTGAACGGCGGGTGCCGGGGCCGGATTGGCCTGCTGCGCCCGCGCAATCGCGTCATAACATTGCACGCGCTGGTTGACGTCCGGGATGGCCAGGCAGCGGCCAAGATCCTGCGCCGATGCCGGCCCGGCCAGCGCGGCCAGGCCTGCCCCTGCCCCCAGGACCATCAGCAGGCGCGGCGAGATTGATGTGGATCGTGCCATGCTGCTGATTCTCCTGCGGATAGGCGGGTTACTTGGCCGCCTTCGCCTGCTCCCCGGCGGAGGTCAAGACGAAGGCGCGGATCGCTTCTGCCTGTTCGGCATTGATCCATGGTTTGAAGCTGATCATGCCGTTTCCGGACAGGGCCCCGTCGATCACCACGCTCTGCCACGCCGCCTTGTCCGCCGCCACCTGGCTGCGGAACAGGTCCGGGTTGACCGGGCCGGAATGGCAGATGGTGCAGTAGGTCACGAACTGCTTGCCACCTTCTGCCAGCTGCGCCGGGGTGAAGCGTTCATTGCTGGTTACCAGCGGGCGCTGTTCCGCCGGCGGCACCTTGGGCATCGTGCCCTTGCCGCCGATCTTGAATGCCAGCAGCACACCGTTGAGCGGCGGACGGCGGGCGAAATCGGTCTGCGTGGCGACACCCATCGACCCACCGTAACCAGCCAGCACCGCAACATACTGTTCGCCATTGGCGCGGAAGGTGACCGGGCCGGCCACCACGCCGCGCTGGGCGTTGAAATGCCACAGTTCCTTGCCGGTATCGGCCGCACGGGCGCGGAAGATGCCATAAGGATCGCCCTGGAACAGCAGGTTGCCGGCGGTGGCCAGCGTGCCCCCGTTCCACGGCCATGGCATGTCGATAGACCAGCGGGCCTTCTTGGCCACCGGATCCCAGGCCACCAGCATCCCCTTGTTCCGCTTGGCCAGGTTGGCGCGGCGTTCCAGCGGGGTCTTGCCGGGCACGGTGCCTTCCGGCGGGGCCTGGAAATTCACCCAGGTGTTCCAGCGGCCGATGTGCCGTTCGTAATTCACGTCATCGGCATAGGCGAGCGGCACGTGCATTGCCGGAATGTAGACCAGGCCGGTCTTGGGCGAATAGCTCATCGGATGCCAGGCATGGGCACCGATACCGCCGGGCCAGCCGAGGTAGGTGGCATTTTCGTAGCGTGCTTCGGGCCGTTCGACCGGGCGGCCGGTGACGAGGTCAATCCGTTCGGCCCAGTTCTGCGGCGCATACTCGTCAGCACTGATCAGTTTGCCGTTGCTGCGGTCGATCACATAGAAGAAGCCGTTTTTCGGCGCCTGCATGGCAACCTTGCGCACCTTCCCGTCAATGGTCAGGTCCGCCAGCGTGATCTGCTGGGTCGCGGTAAAGTCCCAGGTTTCGGCCGGGTTCACCTGGTAATGCCACTTGTACTTGCCGGTATCGGGATCGAGCGCGAGGATCGAGCTGAGGAACAGGTTGTCCCCCTTGCCCGCCGAACGTGCGCGGTGGTTCCACGGGCTGCCGTTGCCGACGCCGATCAGCAGCTGGTTGAATTCGGCGTCATAGACGATCGAATCCCACACGGTGCCGCCGCCGCCCATTTCCCACCAGTTGCCGTTCCAGGTCTTGCCGGCGAACTTGGCAAAGGCTTCATCCGACGCGGCGCCATCGGGGCCGTCTGCCGGATTGCCGGGCACGGTGTAGAAGCGCCAGGCCAGCTTGCCACTGTTGGCGTCATAGGCGGAAATATATCCGCGCACGCCCAGTTCCGCGCCGGAATTGCCGATCAGCACCTTGCCACGCACCACGCGCGGGGCGCCGGTGATGGTATAGGGCTTGGACTGGTCAACCGTGACCACGTCCCACAGTTTCTTGCCGTTCGCTGCGTCGAGCGAGATCAGGCGGCCGTCGATCGTGCCGACGAAAACCTTGCCTTCCCAAACCGCAACCCCGCGATTGACTACGTCGCAACAGGCGTGCGCGCCCTTCGCGCCCTCCGCCTGCGGATCGAACTTCCACAAGACCTTGCCGGTGGCGGCTTCCACCGCCATCACCTTGGACCAGGCGGTGGACAGGTACATGATGCCATCGACCACGATCGGGGTCGCTTCCTGGCCGCGGCTGGTGTCGAATTCGACCGCCCAGGCCAGCGTCAGATCGCCCACGTTCTTGTCGTTTATATCTTCCAGCGGGCTGTACCGCTGTTCGGCATAAGTGCGGCCGTGGCTCAGCCAGTCGTCACCGTTGTCGTCTTTCGCCAGCAGGCGCTCTTCCGTGACATTGCCGGCTTCCGGGGCGGAACTGCCGCAGCCTTGCACCAGCAGCGCCGCAGCCAGCGCGACAACGATCTTCTTCACCACAGCTTGCTCCCCGCTTGCGCGTCGCTGCGCGCATGGAAATCCGATGACTGCCCGCTTGGCAAGCCCCGACGCGCAGTGCGGGCCCCCTTGCCCCGGTCACCCCACTCGCGGGCAGTCGCACGCATGGGCCGGAAAGAAAAAGCGGGACCCCCGAAGGGAGGCCGGGGATCCCGCAACTTTGAAGTCCTGAAAAATCAGAACTTCAGGCTGACACCGGCATAGAACCGGCGGCCGATCAGGTCGTACTGGTTGGAGTACGAACCGCCCGGAAGCTGGAAGGGAGAACCGACCACGCCGAGGTTCTGTTCTTCGAGCGGCGGAGCGCGGTTAAACAGGTTGTCCACGCCAACCCGCAGGTTGACGTTTTCGAACAGCGCGTAAGTGCCCGACAGACCGAACAGGTCATAGGAAGGCGCACCAACGGTCTTCGTTGCCGGGTTGGCAGCCGCGGTCTGCGACTTGATTGCCGGCAGGTGGCGCCACGACAGCGAAATGCTGGCCGCACCCATGGAATAGGTGAAGTTGTTCAGCATCCGCCAGCGGTATGCACCACGGTTCAGACCGTTGCCCACCGGGCCGAAGGTACCGGCATATTCCACCAGCGGGTTACCCGGAAGTTCGGAAGACTTCAGCGAAATCAGGTAATTGGTGTTGGAATTGATCGCCAGGCGACCCGGGCCAACGTCAATGCCCCAATCCAGCTGAAGATCGATACCGGAAGTGCGGAAGCGACCGTTGTTGAAATAAGTCCCCTTCACGTTGCCGATGGCACCGTCACCCGTCACGCGGGCAACGCCGGCGCAGAAGGGCGAAGTGACCGACAGGGTCGGGTTGTATTCGGTGCTGAAGCACTGCTGGTGGACGACGTCGATCGACTGGGCGCCGATCGCATTGCTGACCTTGATGTTATAGTAGTCCAGCCCGATCCGCAGGCCGCTGAGGGCAGCCGACTCGAACGGGGAATTGATAACCATACCGGCCGTCCAGGTGTCGGCAGTTTCGTTGCCAACATTCGGGTTACCCAGCAGGGTCGGGAATGCGAAGGTGAACCCGCTCGTCTGCGCTGCAGCGTTGTCATAGAAACGCTGGGCGGTGTTCTGCCCGCCGGTGTCGAACTGGTTCATGATGACCGAGCACAGCGCCTTGACCTTGGCTGCATCGGGGTTGGTTGCCGGGTTGGCCGACCACGGCAGAGTGTTGTTGATCGAGCAGGGGTCACCGCCGCCGGAGAAGGCGAAGGTCTGCTGCGGGGCCAGGTACAGTTCCGCGATGTTCGGAGCACGAACGGCGCGGTTGAAGCCGCCGCGGAAGCGCAGCCAATCGTTTACTTCCAGGTCGCCCAGGATCTTGTAGGTCCAGGTGCTGCCGGTGGTGTTGTAGTCCGAATAACGGGCACCCAGTTCCAGGCTCAGCGACTGGATGAAGCTGTCCTTGATCACCGGAACCAGCAATTCGCCGTACACTTCCTTGGCCACGATGTTGCCGAAGGAGTTGCCGCTCGGATAAACGCCGACCGCCTGGTCCAGGAACGAGCGGCCCTGAGTGGTCAGGGTGTCGTTGAGGAACTGATAGTCATCCTTGCGACGCGAAATACCGAAGGCTGCCTGCAACGGACCGGCGGGCAGTTCGAACAGCGAACCCTGTGCGTTGAATTCCCACACTGACTGATCCATGATCGAGCGCGACTTGATGTCGGCCGAGATGGCTTCGATACAGTCGGCGCTGACCACCTGGGTGAAGTTGAACGGGTCCATGCCGCTGGTGCAAGTGGCAGTCGAAGCGCCGAACCCGCCGAACGGCGCGTTGCCTTGCGACTTGAAGCCGGCACCCCAGTTCGGAGCACTGACCACAGCGCGCAGCCGTTCCAGAGAGGCGAAGCCGGTCTGGTACGAGTTGGTGTCAGAGCGACCGTTGGAGGCGTAGAGTTCCCAGGTCCAGTCGGAGCCGGGGATCTTGCCTTCAAGACCGGCAATGATGTTGTAGGTCGTCACGTCGACGTCGGCCGTACGGTCGGCGTAATCGAGGTAATAGACCAGCTGGTACGGATCGTTCGGGTTGGCCCGGCCGTTCAGCAAGGTGGTCAGCGCCGTCGGGATGGCGCGGCCATCACGCGGGACGCTGACGGACCAGCCGTTGACCGAAGGGGACGGCTGCTGCTGGGTGTGAACCGAAACGCGCGAGAACGACGCTTCGGAGAAGACCCCGATCCAGTCGTTGATTTCGTAATTGCCGCGCACGAACACGTTGTAGCGTTCGAGCGGAATGGTCAGCAGTTCGTTGGTGTAGTTCTGCGCCAGCTTGCCGTCGGCGGTCTTCTTCCACTTGATCCCGGTCAGGTCGCCCTTGAACAGGTTCGGAGTGGAAGTGACGCTCTGGAAGAAGCCCGTGAACGGGGTGTTGTCGGCGTTGAACCAGATACGGTCGTTCGGGATGATGCCCGAATTGGCACCGGCAGCGGCAGTCACCGCGGCGGCGCTGGTGGGGTTGAAGGCGAAATCAACACCGCTGAAATCGGGGAAGAATTCGGTCCCGCCGATGTTCGGGTTCTTATACGCGTCGCGGAACCACGAACGGTCACGGCGATAGGCCGCTTCGCGAACGTTGGTCGACACGGCGATGCTCACGTTGCCGCGGCCATCGTCGAAATTGGCGCCCATCACGCCGCTCAGCGTATATTCGAAGCCGTCACCTTCCTGGCCGATGCTCGCTTGGCCATCGATCGCCAGACCTTCGAAATTGTTTTTCATGATGAAGTTGACGACGCCGCCGACGGCGTCGGCACCGTAAGTGGAAGATGCACCGCCAGAGATGATTTCGACACGTTCCACGGCAGCGGCCGGGATCGTATTGACGTCAACCACCATCGAAGCGTTCGACGGGGTCGTGCGGCGGCCGTTGATCAGCACCAGGCTGCGGTTGGCGCCAAGGTTGCGCAGCGAAACGGTGGCCGAGCCCGGGGTGTTGGTCGCAGTGGCCTGAATGTCGCCACCGGCGTCCGGGGTCTTGTCCGGCGCGAACTGCGGCAGGCGGTTCAGGTTGGCTTCCAAGGACGAAGTGCCCGAAGCCTTCAGCACATCATCGCTGACCGTCACGATCGGGCTGTTGGATTCATAGTCACGGCGCGCGATGCGCGAACCGGTGACGATGATCGCTTCGCTGTTGACAGCCGCTTCATCTTCGGTGGTGGTGGACTGCGCAAGGGCGTCCGTACCCGCAGTGACCGCAACCAGGGCGGTCGAACATGCGAACGCCAGGCGCAACTTTCTTGCACTCTTCATAACTGTACCTCTCCCTTTGTTCGCGCAGGGCCGAGGTGCAATGCCCTCCCCCGGATCCGTGCGGCGCCTCTCATGTGCGCTAATGCCGTTATGGCCTCCACAATCTACCTATCTTGATAGATAGTTCAATATCAATCTATGGTGCCGCAACAGTCAAGCGCGACAATTGCCCTACTGGCGCTGCTCGCCGCGCCTGTTATTGCAATGGATTCGCGGCCAGAGCGCCGACCTGGGAGAGTGTGCAGCAATGAGTGCCGACAGCACCCGGGATCATGATGATTTCGACGAGTGGACCGACAGCTACGGGGCGTTTTATCCCCAGGGCGCCCGGCTGGACCAGGAGTTCCGCACATCGCGCCTGCTGGTCCTGGCCAGCCGCAGCTGGACTTACCGGATCGACAACCTGCTGCGGCGCGAGACCGGGCAGACCCGGGCGCGCTGGCAGGTGCTGTTCACCCTTGGCTTCACCAACAAGCCTTCAACCATGACTGAAATCTGCCACCGCGTGCGGGTGCAATGGCCGACCATGGTGCGGGTTGTGGAAAGCATGGAGCGTGACGGGCTGATCGAGCGGGAGGACAATCCCACGGATCGCCGGTCAAAACTGTTGCGGCTGACGGACCAGGGCCGGAAAGTGATTGGCCGCATCCAGCCGACCCTTGATCGCGAACGTGCTGCGCTGCTCGCCGAATTTACCGACGAGGAACTGGCAGTGTGCGAAAGGATGCTGCGGCGGATTTTCGAGGCAGCCATCCAGCCGCGCGGTGCATCCGCCGAAGATCAGGGGCCGGGGTACAACGACGGGGAATAGGGCTGACCGCACAGGCCAGCCCTTCCCCGCGCTGGTTACTGGCCGTCGGCGCGGGCCTGCTGGATATCGACCACCTTGGGGGCTTTCACGAACAGTTCGGTGAAAGGATCGTCCAACTCGCGGGCAAAGGGCTCGGTCCCTTCGCGCACAGTAGTGCGGCGCATGTCGCGCTTGTAATTGGCCGCGTCGAATTCACCGCCGCGGTGCATCGAACACAGGTTGTCCCACATCACCATGTCGCCCACGCCATAGGTTACGTTGAAGGTGAACTGCGGCTGGGTGGTGTGTTCAATCAGTCGCTTGATCAGCGCCCGCCCTTCGGCCTTGTCCATGCCTTCGATGTCCATCGTATGGGCGGCAATGAACAGGGATTTGCGACCCGAAGCGGCATGGGTATGGACGATCGGGTGGCGCGCCTTGGGCCGTTCGTCGATCTCTTGTTCGGGAATGT
>JBARAF010000400.1:0-4966 GCA_049791695.1 Croceibacterium sp. | reverse complement strand
TTCCACACCAGCGTGCGGCAGGTCTTCAGCACATCGGCCAGGGCTTCGGTCGCCTGCGGGCCGACGTCGAGGATCATTTCATCCGCCGCAACTTCGTGCACGTTGCAGGTGCGCAAGCTGGCCGGGTTGGCGGCAAACTCCTGCGCCACCACCACGTCATAGGGCAAGTGAACGGTGCAGTTGGCAGCATCGGCCGCATCCATGATCGCGGTCACCGTGGGGGCCAGTTCATGTTCGCACAGCGATTTGCCCACATCCACTCCGCGCGCGGCGAGGAAGGTGTTGGCCATGCCGCCGCCGATGATCAGGTGATTGACCTGCTTCACCAGGTGTTCCAGCACCGCCAGCTTGGACGAAACCTTGGCTCCGCCGACCACTGCGGCAACCGGCTTTTCCGGCTGGCCCAGTGCCTTGTCCAGGGCTTCCAGTTCGGCCTGCATGGACCGCCCGGCATAGGCCGGCAGCAAATGCGCCAGACCTTCCGTGGTGGCATGGGCGCGGTGCGCGGCGGAAAAGGCATCGTTGACGTAGAAATCAGCGTTTTCGGCAATCGCGGCAGCGAACAGCTGATCGTTCGCTTCCTCGCCCTTCCAGAACCGGGTGTTTTCCATCAGTCCGATGTCGCCTGCCTGCAGGATACCGATTGCCTGCGCGGCCACCGGGCCGGCCACTTCGGGAATGAACATCACTTCGCGGCCCAGCACATCGGACACGGCGCCCTGCACCATGCTCATCGACATGGTCGAATTGCGTTCGCCCTTGGGGCGGCCGAAATGCGCCAGCAGCAGCACTTTGGCACCCATGTCGGCCAGTTCCAGGATGGTGGGGGCCACTGCGCGGGCGCGAGTCAGGTCGGTCACCGCCCCGTCCGCCATCGGCAGGTTCAGGTCCACGCGCACCAGCGCCACCTTGCCGTGAATGTCGCCCAGATCGTCCAGAGTGCGGAAAGCGGCCATCACAGGATCCTTATTGCATCGCCGACGGCAATATCGCCGTCCTCTATCACGCAGCCGAGAAAACCTCCGCGCCAATCCGCAGTCATTGCCGCGCGCAGGCCGGGGATCAGAGCTTCCATCCGTTCACACGGGTCGCACTGATCGCGTACTTCGATAACCAGGGAAGCGCCAATGGCCACCCTGGTGCCCGCGGCGCGTGGCAGGCGGATGCCTGACAGCAGCAGGTTGCGCCGGGCATGGTGCCAGTCGAGCGCGCCGTGCAGATCGGCCAGGGCCGCAGTCCAGCATTCCGCCTCGATCAGTGAAACCTGCCGGGTAAAGCGCTGCTTCTGCGCGCACAGTGCACCTCGGTAATCGCCCGCCACGCCAAGCTGGCGGGTGACGGAGACGGCTTGCACCGTCTCCATCGGCCCTTTGGGCCGGTCATGCCGGGCAATTCCGGCCAGGCGACCGTCCATCGGTATCAGCCCCTTACAGGAACTTCGCCATTACCCCGGCGGTATCGAGCATCCGGTTGGAGAAGCCCCATTCGTTGTCATACCAGCTGAGCACGCGGACCAGCTTGCCATCGATCACGGCCGTTTCCAGGCTGTCGATGGTGGAACTGTCGGGGTTGTGGTTGAAGTCGATCGAAACCAGCGGTTCGTCGGTGTAGCCCAGCACGCCCTTCAGCGCGCCTTCGGAAGCTGCCTTCAGCAGGCCGTTCACTTCTTCCACCGTGGTGTCGCGCTTCGGCTGGAAGGTCAGGTCCACCACCGACACGTTCGGGGTCGGCACGCGGACGGACGAGCCATCCAGCTTGCCCTTCAGTTCCGGCAGCACTTCACCCACCGCACGGGCTGCGCCGGTGGTGGTCGGGATCATGCTCATCGCCGCGGCGCGGGCGCGACGCGGGTCGGAATGGATCTGGTCGAGGATCTTCTGGTCGTTGGTATAGGCGTGGATCGTGGTCATCAGGCCACGTTCGATGCCGATAGCATCGTTCAGCACCTTGGCGAACGGGGCCAGGCAGTTGGTGGTGCACGAAGCGTTGGACACGATCACGTGATCGGCGCTGAGCTTTTCATGGTTCACGCCGAACACCACGGTCAGGTCGACATTCTTGCCCGGGGCGGAAATCAGTACGCGCTTGGCGCCGGCGGCCAGGTGCTTTTCGCAAGAGGCGCGGTCGGTGAAGAAACCGGTGCATTCAAACGCGATGTCGACGCCATTGGCCTTGTGCGGCAGGTTGGCGGGATCGCGTTCCGCCGTCACGACAATGCGCTTGCCGTTGATGATCAGGTCATTGCCGTCCACTTCGACCAAACCGGAGAACGGGCCGTGGACGCTGTCACGCTTGAACAGCAGGGCATTGTCCTTGGCACTGGCCAGATCATTGATCGAAACCAGTTCCAGATCGTGGTCGGTCCGTTCCAGGATTGCGCGCGCCACATTGCGGCCGATGCGCCCGAAACCGTTGATCGCAACCTTGGTCGCCATGTGAAGAGCTCCTGTTAAATATCGAGTTTGGAAAGGATTTTCGGCACGATCTTGCTGGCCGAAAAACCGAAATGCTCGAACAGCACTTCGGCCGGGGCCGAGGCGCCGAAGCGATCCAACCCGATGTTCAGGCCATTACGGCCGGTATAGCGTTCCCACCCTTGCGTGACGCCCGCTTCGATCGACACGATCAGCGCACCATCATCGGGGATCACGTCTGCCTGATAGGCGGCATCCTGTGCTGCAAACAGTTCCATGCACGGCATCGAAACGACGTCGGCGCCAATGCCCTGTGCTTCCAGCGCCTTGGCGGTATCGAGCGCCACGGCCACTTCCGAACCGGTGGCGACCAGCACCACCTTGCGGGCCGCATCCGCTGCCTTCAGGCGATAGGCACCCTTCGCGCTGCGGTTGCTGGCCGGGGCCCATTCGCCTTCACCTTCACCACGCACCGGCGGCAGGTTCTGACGGGTCAGCGACAGGACCGACGGCGTCTTCGGCGTCTGCAGGGCCAGGGCCCAGCATTCCGCCGTTTCGATCGCATCTGCCGGGCGGAACACGTTGAGGTTGGGGATCAGGCGCAAGGACATCACGTGTTCGACCGGCTGGTGGGTCGGACCGTCTTCGCCAAGGCCGATGGAATCATGCGTCAGCACATAGACCACGCCGACCTGCTGCAACGCGCTCAGGCGGATCGCATTGCGCGCATAATCGGAAAAGATCAGGAACGTGCCGCCGTAAGGCACCACGCCGCCATGCAGGGCCATGCCGTTCATCGCCGCCGCCATGCCGAATTCGCGGATGCCGTAATAGACATAGCGACCGGCGTAATCCGCCTTGGTCAGCGGTGTGGTGGAGGCGGTCTTGGTGTTGTTGGATCCGGTCAGGTCGGCCGAGCCGCCGATCAGCTGCGGCAGCTGCTGCGTCAGCGGGCCAAGCGCCATTTCGCTGGCCTTGCGGCTGGCAACCTTGGGCGGATTGGCGGCGAGGCCGCGGATGTAATCCTGCAGCACCGGCGCGGCCTTGGCGGCAACGCTTTCCAGCTGGCTTTCGAACTCTGCCTTGGCAGCAGAACCGGCCAGGCGGCCCTGCCATGCCTGGTGCGCCGCGGCGCCCTTGGCACCCAGCGAACGCCAGTCGGCCAGAATGTCGGCCGGCACGTCGAACGGGGCGGCGGTCCAACCCATATATTCGCGCGCGGCGGCAATTTCGTCTGCGCCAAGCGGGTTGCCGTGGACAGCGCTGGTGCCCTGCTTGTTCGGCGCGCCCTTGCCGATCAAGGTGCGGCAGGCGACCAGCGAAGGGCGGCCATCGGCCACGGCTTCATCCAGCGCGCGGCGGATATCGGCCGGGTCATGGCCATCGCAGCTGGTGGTGTGCCAGCCGGTGGCGCGATAGCGGGCGGGAATGTCTTCACTGCTCGACAGATCAACCGAACCATCGATGGTAATCTTGTTATCATCCCACAGCACGATCAGGTTGCCGAGGCCAAGGTGCCCGGCCAGGCCGATCGCTTCGTGGTTGACGCCTTCCATCAGGCAGCCGTCACCGGCCAGCACCCAGGTGCGGTGATCGACCAGGTGGCTGCCGAACTTCGCGTTCAGGTGCCGCTCCGCAATCGCCATGCCGACGCCCATCGCCAGACCCTGGCCCAGCGGGCCGGTGGTGGCTTCCACGCCATCGATCAGGAAGTTTTCCGGGTGCCCGGCGCAGGGGCTGCCCAGTTGGCGGAAATTGCGGATTTCATCCATCGTCGGGCTGGCGAAGCCGGTCAGGTGCAGCAGCGCATAGATCAGCATCGAACCATGTCCGGCCGACAGCACGAACCGGTCCCGGTCGGGCCAGTTCGGAGCGGCGGGATCATACTTCAGGTAATCGGACCACAGCACCGTGGCGACATCGGCCATGCCCATCGGCATCCCCGGGTGGCCGATGTTGGCCTTCTGCACCGCATCCATCGACAGGGCGCGAATGGCATTGGCCATCGGCGCGAGACGGGTGTGGTCGAGGCTCATCAGGTTCTCCGCATGCAATCATTGGCCATGATTCGGCTGCGGAACCCCTTGGGGGACGGGTCGCGCCCGCGTCAAGGCGCGGGTGCTGCCCCGTACAAGCACTCGGTTCGACGGTTTATTCACAACTCCGACCGCCAACACTTTGACGGCAAAGGGTCTTTGCCGATAACGCCGCGCCATGGAGGCAGACCGCATCTCCGCCGCAATGGCCCGGATTAACGCCGCAGTCGCACGGCTGGAAGCCGCTGCTGCCCGCCCGGCTCCAACCGGCGTGCCGCAGGCGCAGCATGAGCGGCTGCGCAATGAAGCCGGGGCCGCCCTTGCCCAGCTAGACCGGCTGATCGGTTCACTGGAAGCATGAGCAACATCAACCTCCAGATCGGCGGCAGGACCTATGCCGTGGCCTGTGCGCCGGGTGAAGAAGCCCATGTGACCAGCCTTGGCCGCCTGATCGACGGCAAGCTCGCAACCATGCCCGGCACCACCGGCCAGCCGGAAGCCCGCGCCCTGCTGTAC
>JBARAF010000399.1:0-3435 GCA_049791695.1 Croceibacterium sp. | reverse complement strand
GGGCGACGGCGGGATCCCGGTCGAACTGCCCGGCAAAGCGCTGGCGGGAATCGACCTCGGTGGTGGACGCTTCCCCACTGGCCTTGGCCGCACGGTGGGCGCGCGAAGCGCTGATGTAATCGCGCGGCATCCGGTTGCCTTCGTGGCAGGCATATTCGAAGAAATCATAGCTTTCGTCGCGCACCCATTCCAGGCGGGCGGTCCACGGAGCGGTGTAATAGTCTTCGTCGGTGTAGGTCACTTCGTAAGTGATCGCGTTCGGCCCGGTCATGGTCAGGCGCTCGGTCGTGCGGGCCCTGGTGCTCATCGGGATGGTGTTGAACGGCGGCACGTGCTGCGTCGCCATGTTCAACGGGCTGGAACTGCGCTGGGCCGTGTCGTGGCTCACGCTGTCGCCGCTCTTGATGTTGGTCGTTTCGATGACCAGCGTCTTGCCTTCCCAGTGCCCGCGGCTCTGGCCCAGCCAGCCTTCCACGCCCGCCGGCCACTGCGGCGTATTGCCCAACGGGATCACCCGGGTGCCGAGCATTTCCAGTTCGATCACCACGTAACCCGGCGACTGGTGGACGCGGATGCCGTTGTTATAGCGGAACGGGAACATCGAGGCGGGGAAGCCGCGCGACACGCAGCGGTCCCAGCTGTCGAAATCGGCCACCCAGTCATATTCCTGGCCCGGAACCCAGCCGCTGCGGCCGGCCTTGTACAGTTCCTCGCCGCGCGGGGTCAGGGCGGGCAGCTGGCCATCGGCCGGGCTGATCAGCATTGAGGTCCGCTTGCCGAAGCTGCTGCCCTTGATCCAGGCGGCCAGCCCTTGCGTGCCTGCGGCGCCGATGCCGTTTTCATTGGCCTGGGTGAAGTTGCCGTCCTGCCGTTCGGCGGCGGCCACGCGGCGGGCGAATTCCTCGTCATTCACCCAGGCGCGGTTGCCGTATTCCTTCGGCCGCTGGAAGAGGATGCGGCCGTTGTTGATGAATTCGATCGGCCAGGTGCCGGTAAAGTCCCAGTCCCCCCAGGCGGTCTTGGCCGGGGTGTAATCGGTCGGCACGGCCGGAACCGCGGTCAGGTCCGCCGGGCGTTCCTGCGCTGCCACGGGGGTGCTGAACAGGGTGATGGCGGCAGTGGACAGGGCCAGCGCGGCGGACAGGCGTGCGGAAAAACGGCGCGACATCGGTAAACTCCCCCGGGGTAATTTTGACTTTGTCCCAAATGGCCCGCGGCGGGGGGCATAGTCAACAGGAACCTCCCGCCAACGATGCAGAATCGCGCCGCTATTCGCTGAGGCCGGGGGCCAGCTTCACCGGGATCCGCAGGTAGACCACGCCGTTTTCCTCCGCCGGGGGGAAGCGGCCGGCGCGGATGTTGACCTGGATCGACGGCAGCAGCAGTCGCGGCGCGGCGAGGCCGGCATCGCGGGCACTGCGCAGGGCGACGAACTCCTCCTCGCCCACGCCATCATGCACATGGACGGACCGGTCGCGCTGGGCCCCAACGGTGGTTTCCCAGGCATAGGTGTCGCGCCCCGGTGCCTTGTAGTCGTGGCACAGGAACAGCCGGGTTTCGCGGGGCAGGGAGAGCAGCCGGCGGATCGAGCCATACAACTGGTGCGCATTACCGCCGGGGAAGTCGGCGCGGGCGGTGCCGTAATCCGGCATGAACAGCGTATCACCCACAAACACCGCATCGCCCACCTTGTAGCTGACGTCCGCCGGGGTGTGGCCCGGGGTGTGCAGCACCTCGAACTCCAGCTCCCCCACGGCAAAGCGCTCGCCATCGTGGAACAGCCGGTCGAAGTCGCCGCCGTCGGGCTTCAGGTCGGCCACGTCGAACATCGGGCGGAACACCTGCTGCACGGCGCGGATCTGTTCGCCAATGCCGATCGCGGCCCCGGTCTTCGCCTTGATATAGGGCGCGGCGGTCAGGTGATCGGCGTGGGCGTGGGTTTCCAGCACCATCACCACCTGCCAGCCACCGGCCGAGGCCGCTTCCAGGATGCGGTCGGCGGAGCGTGCATCGGCGCGGCCGGTGGCGGGATCGTAATCCAGCACCGGGTCGATCACCACCGCCTGCCGGGTGGCAGGGTCGCCGACGAGGTAGCTGACGGTGAAAGTCGGTTCGTCAAAGAAGGCTTCGATGTGCGGGGCCTGGGCCATGCGGAACTCTCCTGGGATCAGGCTTGACAATATATGAGCGTTACCTAATTTAACAAGAACCAATTCACCCACACGCCGCACCCCTGCCACCATTCACAGAAGGCCTGACTGCCATGGATGCCATGTTCCTCGCTTCCGCGCTTGGCACCGGCGCCGCCATCGGCCTGATCCTGGGCCTGGTGGGCGGGGGCGGGTCGATCATCGCGGTGCCGTTGCTGGTCTATGTGGTGGGCGTGGCATCGCCCCATGCGGCGATTGGCACGGCGGCGGTGGCCGTGGCGCTGAACGCGCTGGCGGGCCTCGCCGGCCATGCCCGCGGCGGCACGGTCAAATGGCCCTGCGCGATCACTTTCTCGCTCGCCGGAGTCGTCGGCGCGGCGATCGGGGCAGAGGCGGGCAAGGCGATGGACGGGCAGCGCCTGCTGGCCCTGTTCGGGGCGATGATGGTGGTGGTCGGCATTGCCATGCTGCGCCCGCGCCGCTCGCCGGAAAATCCCGACGTCCGCCTCAGCCGCATCACCGCCGGGCACCTGGTGCCGCGACTGGTCCCGGCGGGGCTAGCCGTGGGGCTGCTGGCCGGGTTCTTCGGCATCGGCGGCGGGTTCCTGATCGTGCCCGCGCTGATCCTTGCCACCGGAATGCCGCTGCGGATCGCGGTCGGCACCTCGCTCGTCTCGGTCGCCGCGCTCGGCTTCACCACGGCCGCGTCTTACGCGCTGTCGGGCTATGTCGACTGGAGCCTGGTCGGCCTGCTGGTGCTGGGTGGCCTCGCCGGGGCCGCCGCCGGGATCGGGCTGGGCAAGCGGCTGGCCAATTCGAAGCGTGTGCTGGAAGTCGGCTTCGCGCTGATGGTGGTCAGCGTCGGCATCTATGTGGCGGTGCGCGGGCTGGTTTAACCGCCGGTCCGCAAGTCGCTGCTGCCGTCGCCGCGGCCGTCGCCGCCTTCGTCCTCCACATCGTCCCAGTCTGCCGGTTCTTCCGCCAGCAGGGCGGTGTTGGCCTCGCTGCGCAGGCGCATGTCGTCGATCATCTTGTTGATGCTTTCCAGCACCTCGGCCTCGCTCGGCTCGCTGGCGGCAATGTCGGCCAGCACTTGCGCCTTGATCCGCTCGTACAGCGGATGGCCGGGGCCGACCTGGTCGCCATAGCGTTGCGGCCGCCGGTTCTTCAGGAAGAACAGGGTCAGCGCCGCATTGCGCCGCCGTTCCACCCCCAGCACCTTGCCGCCGGAGACGACCAGCCGTTCCTCCCCCTCGATTGCCGTGGCCAGCGCGCAGTCCTCCAG
>JBARAF010000398.1:0-2147 GCA_049791695.1 Croceibacterium sp. | reverse complement strand
ATACACATTCCAGAATTTCTTTAAGCGAGTTTATTTTAGGTCCTTGCCAGTTTTCTCTTATAGGGCTGTCTTCTCTTTCTTCCGGCACGAACAGTTGCAGCGATTTCATACCGAGCTTTTCAGCGTTAGCGAGTTCGTTTCTCATGCCGTCCGCAACATAGATACAATATTCCGGTTCAACGCCCAATTTCTTGAGAGCTATCCGGAAAATCGCTGGATTGGCCTTGTTCATGCCTTCAACACAGGAAAATACGGTAACATCAAAATGCGGCGCGAACAGGCTTTCCGGCCAGAGTTCCGGAAGACCTGGGGCGCAATCACTGATTAATCCTATTTTGTAGCCGTTGGTCTTGAGGTATGGAAGGACTTCCAAGGCGTCTTCTCGCGGCTTGATAACGTATTCTCTATCAACGGAAACGGGCATTTTACCGGCAAGATTTATCAGGTTTTCCGGTACTTCTAAACGTAATAACTTGCATATGTGGCTAATATATTCATTGAAGCTTTTGTACTCTCCCGTGCCCAGCCCGCTTGACTCCGAGAACCATTTTTCTACGAATTCATCGGTTGGTGCGGAGCACACTGCAGCCATTTTGCGGGCCATCTCTCTATATACAGACCACGGGGCGGAACGGGATAATGTCCCACCTAGGTCGAAGATTATTGC
Source organism: Croceibacterium sp. (assembly GCA_049791695.1). Lineage (GTDB taxonomy): Bacteria > Pseudomonadota > Alphaproteobacteria > Sphingomonadales > Sphingomonadaceae > Croceibacterium_C. The sequence goes on along the minus strand of JBARAF010000398.1, from coordinate 1,480 downwards.
CCGGTATTTCAAGGTATCAGCCAGCCTTTTTCTCTTCCTTCCATACAATCCCGCCTTCCGGCAGAACCATGATATCTTCGCCGGCGAGCTTGGCAAGCAGGGTTTCCTTTAAAGCGGGGACGGGCACGCGTATCTGGTTCATGCTGTCCCGTTCTCTAATCGTCGCCATGTTGTCTTCCAGAGAATGAAAATCGATGGTAATGCAATAGGGCGTGCCCAGCTCGTCCTGCCGGCGGTAACGCCGCCCGATGCTCTGTGTGTCATCGTACTGCGTGGCAAAGCAGGGCCGCAGGACGGAATATACATCTTTGGCGAAGTCCGCAAGGTTTTCCTTTCTGCTTAACGGCAGCACCGCCACTTTAATCGGGGCGATGTCCGGGTGGAAATGCAGGACGACGCGTATTTCATCCTTGTCCGGTTCTTCGTCATAGGCATCGCACATGAAAGCCAGGATGGCGCGGTCTACGCCCACCGAGGGTTCGACGATATAGGGGACATAGTGCTCCTTCGTCTCGTCGTCGAAATACTCCATGGATTTGCCGCTGGCGGCGGCATGCTGCTTGAGGTCGAAGTCCGTGCGGTTGGCGATACCTTCCAGTTCGCCCCAGTCCCAAGGGAAACTGTATTCGATATCGGCGCCGGCGATAGCATAATGGGCTAAGTCCTCTTTTTTCTTGTGGTGCAGGTTGAGATGGTCTTTCTTTATCCCGAGCTTTGTGTACCACTTAAAGCGCTCGTCTACCCAGTATTGCCACCACCGCTCGTCCGTGCCCGGCTTGACGAAGTACTCGAATTCCATAATCTCGAATTCCCGGCTCCGGAAGATAAAGTTGCCGGTGGTGATTTCATTGCGGAAAGCCTTTCCCTGCTGGGCGATGCCGAAAGGAAGGCGCTTGCGGCTGGTACCAAGCACGTTCTGGAAATTAACGAACATACCCTGGGCGGTCTCCGGGCGGAGGTAAACGACGGCGGCTTCTTCCTCAACCGGCACTATGAAGGTCTTGAACATGGTATTGAACATGCGCTCCTCGGTAAGCTCGCCGCCGCAGGAGGGGCAACTGTTTTCTTTGAGGTCGTCCGCTTTCCAGCGCAGGTGGCAGTTCTTGCACTCCACCAGGGGGTCGGAGAAGCTCTTTACATGCCCGCTTGCCTCCCATACTTTAGCATTCATAAGAATGCCGGTATCCAGCCCGACCATATCGTCACGCCCCTGGACGATTGTTTTCCACCAGGCTTCCTTCACGTTCCTTTTCAACTCGATACCCACGGGGCCATAGTCCCAGCAGCCGGAGAGGCCGCCGTAAATATCGCTGCTGGGGAAGATAAAGCCGCGCCGCCGGGACAGCGAGACGAGCTTGTCCAAAGTTAATTTTCCTGCTGTTTGTTCCGCCATCTATATCACTCCTGATTGACTTTAACTTTCCGGCTGCGGAACCGGCGAATTATCCGCACGAAGAAAACCGCCAGAACGATACCGCCC
>JBARAF010000397.1:0-1973 GCA_049791695.1 Croceibacterium sp. | reverse complement strand
GCCGCGCACTGGCGCAGCCGGCCCGGCGGGTCACGGGGACCATTGCCGACGTGAAGCACATCGTGATCCTGATGCAGGAAAACCGGTCGTTCGATCACTATTTCGGCACCCTGCGCGGTGTGCGCGGCTTTGGTGACCGGCATACCGTGCCGCTGCCGGGCGGGCGCGAGGTATGGGACCAGTCGAACGGCGCTCGCGAACTGCCGCCGTTCTGGCTCGATACCGTGGCCACCAACGGGATGAAGGTGCCGGGCACCCCGCACAGCTTTGCCGATGCGCAAGGAGCGTGGAACCAGGGCAGTTTCGGCCTGTGGCCCAAGTTCAAGACCGACTATTCGATGGGTTATTACAAGCGCGACGATATCCCGTTCCAGTTCGCGCTGGCGGAAGCCTTCACCATCTGTGACGCCTACCACTGCTCCGTCACGTCGGGCACCGATCCCAACCGAATCGTGTTCTGGTCCGGTTCTGCGTTCGATCCCGAACTCCGCCGCCAAGGCGTCAATTGCCGCGATGACCGGTCGGAACCGAACAACCTGCGCTGCTGGATCAAGGGCGCGCTGCCGGAACCGGGGTACACTTATGCCGGCAATGCGCTGGAATGGCCGACCCTGCCCGAAGTGCTGCAACAGCACGGCGTCGACTGGCGCATCTATCAGGACCCGAACGACAACTGGACCGGCGCGATGCACGGCGGCCTGGCCTTCAAGGGTTTCCGTGAAAGCAAGCCGGGTGAGCCCTTGTTCGAACGCGGGATGCGCCACTGGTCGCTGGAACAACTGGAAAAGGATGTGCTGGACGGCACCCTGCCAGCCGTTTCGTGGGTGCTGCCGCCGAAGAACTGGTCGGAACACCCCTCTGCCTCCACCCCGCTGGAAGGGGCGGAGTTCACCGCCAAGGTGCTCGACGCGCTGACGGCCAACCCGGATGTCTGGGCCAGTACGGTGTTCTTCCAGACCTTTGACGAAAACGATGGCCTGTTCGACCACGTGCCGCCCCCGGCACCGCCGTCGCTGAACAAGGACGGCACTCCGGCGGGCAAGGCGACGTTCGATCTGGCCGGCCATTACTTCGACGATCACGAGGACAAATATACCTCGCGCGATGACAACGCCACCGGCACCCTGCGCCCCTGGGCGCTGGGGCCGCGCGTGCCGATGTATGTCGTTTCGCCGTGGAGCAAGGGCGGCTTCGTCAACAGCGAGGTGTTTGACCACACTTCGGTTGGCCGGTTCCTCGAAAAGCGCTTCAACCTGACCATCCCGGCGATCAGCCCCTGGCACCGTGCGATGTGCGGCGACCTGACCTCGTGCTTCGACTTTAGCCTGGAAGCCGATGCGGTGTTCCCCAAGCTGCCCGATGCCAGCGGTTCGCAACAGGCCCTGGCCGTGCACCTGCAACGCCCGCGCCTGTTGCCGCCTCGCGCGGCGCAGGACCGGCTTCAGGAACCGGGCCTGCGCCGTTCACGCGCATTGCCTTACGTGCTGCACGTCGATGCGCAGGGCAGCGATGGCAAGGTGACGCTCGACTTCATCAACGAGGGCACTGCGGGCGCGACCTTCCATGTCTATGACCGCCTGCACCTCGACCGGTTGCCGCGCCGCTATGCGGTGGAAGCGGGCAAGCGCCTGAGCGACGATTGGGCCGTGGCGGACAGCGCGGGCTTCGACCTGCTAGTCCTGGGGCCGAACGGTTTCATGCGTTCCTTCACCGGCACCGACCCGCTGGCGCTGCCGCGCGTGGTGGCGCGACCGGGTCGGGGCGGGGCGGCGCTGGACCTGTCGATTGCCGGATCGGCCATGGTGACGCTGGGTGACGATCTCTACCGCGTCAACGCCACCCGTTCGGTCAGCGCGGAAGGCGGGCGCATGGCGCGTGAACGCTGGGCCGTGGGCGACAGCAGCCAGTGGTACGATTTCACTGTCAGCAGCGGCCAGCAAGTGCTGCGGCTGGCCGGGAGGGTGGAATACGGC
>JBARAF010000396.1:0-5563 GCA_049791695.1 Croceibacterium sp. | reverse complement strand
CGGCGATGGTGGGTGGCCCAGTCGATCAGCACCTGTTGCCCGCGATAGGACAGGGTGTTGCCGGGCGCGGGCGGGGTTGCGGCGGGCAGGGCGCGGATCTGCCCGGCCAGCCAGTCGCTACGCGATTCGGCAAAGGCCAGCGCATCGGCGGTGCGGCCCCAGCGCGGCATTGTGATGCGCACTTCGCTGCCGTCAGGGGCCAGCCGCATGGTTAGCCGGGTGGCGCGGGGGTGGCGGCGGATCGCCAGGGGCAGGCGGGTGTCGCCCACTGCAACGCTCGGCTCGCTGTCGCGCTTGACTGCGGCCCCGAGCAGCCAGTCGATCACAGGTCCAGCCAGTCCACCACGTGGTTTTCCAGCGGCCCGGCCACGGTTTCGCTGATCACCTTGCCCGCCACGCTGGCACGGGCGCGGTGCATCGCTTCGTGGCTGCCGGTCAAAAGGTAATGCCATTGCGGCAGCGGCTGCCCATCGGCCCGGCGGCGATAGGCGCAGCTTTCCGGCAGCCAGCTGACCTGGGCCACCAGCTTGGGCGTCAGCCGCAGGCAATCGGGCACCAGCGCCCGGCGGTTGCGGTAATCGCGGCACTGCGCGGTGCCGGTGTCCAGCAGTTTGCAGGCCACGTTGGTTTCGTGGATTTCGCCGGTTTCGTCATCTTCCAGCTTGTGCAGGCAGCAGCGGCCGCAACCATCGCACAGGGCTTCCCATTCCGCGCGGTTCAGGCTGTCGAGCGGCAGTTCCCAGAACTGGTCCCTCAGTTCACCCATTTGGCCAGCTCCGCAGCCACGGCCGCGCCGCTCTGTTCCACCGGCAGGGTGGCGATGGGCTCACCCTTGCGGCCCATCAGGTAGGCCGCGCGGCTGTGATCGACCAGATAGCCGCCTTCCGCATTGGGCTCGCCCTTGCTGACATAGACGGCAAAGGCCTTGGCCGCGGCGGCGACTTGCGCTTCGCTGCCGGTCAGGCCCAGCAGCTTGGCGGAAAAGGCGCTGGTGAATTCACCCACCACGGCGGGCGTATCGCGCACCGGGTCCACGGTGATGAAGATCGGCTGCACCTGGGCGGCCAGCTCGGGATTTTCCTTCTCGAACAGGGTGTACCCCTGCATCAACTTCTGCACGTCCAGCGGGCAGACGTCCGGGCAATAGGCATAACCGAAATAGACGATGCGGTACTTGCCGTCGAAATCGCTCCACCGCACGGTCTTGCCAGCCTTGTCGACCAGTTCGAACGGGCCGCCGATGGTGGCGCCTTGCAGCGGGGGTGGCTCGCTGGGGGCGGATCCGCAAGCGGCCAGGCCCAGGGCCAGCGGCAGCAGCAGGGCGGCGGCGAAAGGGCGGAATTTGCTGGCGGGGGATGTCGGCTTGGTCATGGCAAGCGGGTTCATGCTCTGCTAACGCGCAGACGGCAAGGGGGGTAATCCGTGGGTTTGCGACAGGGAGAAGTACACGTGCGTTTCGCCATTCTGCACCGGATCGGCATGATCGTGGCGGGTGCCATGCTGTTGCTGTCCGCGCCCATAGCCGCCCCCGCACAGGCCCAGACCCGTTCTGACGGCTACAAGTTCCTCCAGCACGTCGAAAAGCGTGAACGCAACGACGCGATCGAATTGGCGACCCAGCCGGGCTCGACCGTGGTCAACGCACGCGGCGTTACCAATGGCCGCACCGGCCTGCACATCGCGGTCACCCGGCGCGATATGGAATGGGTCGACCTGCTGATCCAGCTGAAAGCCAATCCCAACATTGCCGATATTCGCGGTGTCACCCCGCTGATGCTGGCGGTGCAGCTGGGCTGGGCGGAAGGGCTCGCTTCGCTGGTGCGGGCCAAGGCGCGGGTCGATGAACCCAACGAAGCGGGCGAAACGCCGCTGATTTATGCCACGCTGGCCAAGAACACGGCGATGATGCGGGTGCTGCTGGCAGCCGGGGCCAATCCCGACCGGGCGGACAATTCCGGCCGCAGCGCGCGCGATTATGCCCAGCTGGCCGGCGGAACTGTGCTGGGTGAACTGAACCGCACCCGCGCCGCCACCGCCACGCCGCAGCGTCCGGCGCAGGTTTACGGGCCGCAGTGATGGCTGACGGGCAAACCCTGGAACAGCTGCGGCTGGCGCTGGCCCCCGCGATTGCCCGTGCCGCCGCTTTTGACGGCTGGTCGGACGAAGCGCTGGCTCAGGCTGCCGCTCTGGCCGGGGTCGATGCCGCGGTGGCCCGGCTGGCCTTTCCCGGCGGGGCGATGGACATGATCGATGCCTGGATCGCTTCGACGGACCAGGCGATGCAGGGTAATTTCTCCGGCAGCCTGCTGGCCACGATGAAGGTGCGCGAACGGATTCGCGCGCTGGTGCTGTTCCGGCTGGATGCGGTGGCCGGGCTGGAAGAATCGCTGCGCCGGGCGCTGGCAATCCAGGCGATGCCGCTGAATCTGGCCCGTTCGCTCGGCTTTGGCTGGCGCAGCGCGGATGCGATGTGGCGGCTGGCGGGGGATACCGCGACCGATTACAACCACTATACCAAGCGGGCGACGCTGGGTGCGGTCTATGCCGCGACCCTGGCGGTGTTTGTGGGCGATGACAGCGAAGGAAAGGCGGAAACCCGCGCTTTCCTGGATCGGCGGATTGACGGGATCATGAAGTTTGAAAAGGCCAAAGCCCAGTTGCTGCAATCCCGCGAACATTTCGACATGGCCCGGTTCTTCGGCCGCCTGCGCTACCCGGCGCGCTGATCTCTATTGAGAAGCAGTTGCAATTAGCCTCGCCCTCGGGCAAGCGGAAATGACCGTGCCGATGACTCTCGACCTCCTGCCCCTGGGCCAATTTGCGCGGATTACCGCGGTGGACTGGGCCGTGCTCGCCCCGGACGAGGTGAAGCGGTTGCAGGCGCTGGGGATTGACCAGGGTGCGCGGGTCAAGGTTGCCCATCGCGGGATCTTTGCCGGGCGCGATCCGCTGGCGGTCACGATTGGCCGCACCACCGTGGCGCTGCGGCGGGCTCATGCCCGGGCGATGCAGGTGATTGCGCTGTGAGTTCCTTGCGCACCGCCGCCCTGGTGGGCAATCCCAATGCGGGAAAAAGCGCGCTTTTCAATGCCTTGACTGGGGCGCGGCAGAAGATTGCCAATTATCCCGGCGTGACTGTGGAACGGAAGGCCGGGCGGTTCCTGCTCCCTTCGGGTGAGCCGGTGGAACTGACCGATCTGCCGGGCAGCTATGCGCTCGATGCCAGCAGCCCGGACGAAGAAGTGACCCGCAAGGTGATCTTCGGGGAGTTTCCGGGAGAGGCCCGGCCCGAAGTGCTGGTGATCGTCCTCGACGCCGCCAACCTGGAGCAACACCTTGTTTTTGCGCAGGAATTGATCGAGCTCGGGCGGCCCGTGGTGGTCGCGCTGAACATGGTCGACATGGCGGAACGTGACGGGCTGATCCTCGATCCGGCGGCGCTTTCCAGTTCGCTGGGCGTGCCGGTGATCCCGACCGTGGCGGTCCGCCGCCGGGGGATCGCGGAACTGATCGCCGCCATCGCCGCCGCCGAATCCAGGGCCGTAGCGGACCCTGACGCTCATCGCCGCCCGCACCTGACACTGCCCGAACGGCGGCTGACGGCGCACACCATGGCGCAAGGGGCAATCCTGGCCGAAAGCAGTACCCGGCGGCTGCACGCGAAGCTGGATCAGGTGCTGCTGCATCCGTATCTGGGCCCGCCGATCCTGTTTGCGCTGCTGTTCGTGATCTTCCAGGCGGTGTTCGCCTGGGCCACGCCATTTGCTGACGGTCTGGAAGCGATCGTCGGCATGATGATCGACTTCGTCAACACCGTCATGCCACCGTCAGTGATCCGCGACCTGTTGACGCAAGGGGTGCTGTCAGGCGTCGGATCGGTGGTGGTGTTCCTGCCGCAGATCGTGATCCTGTTCGCTTTCATCCTGGTGATGGAACAGTCCGGTTACATGGCCCGCGCCGCGTTCATCATGGACCGGCTGATGGCCATGGTCGGCCTTTCCGGGCGCAGCTTCATTCCGCTGCTGTCCAGCTTTGCCTGCGCCATTCCCGGCATCATGGCGACGCGGGCGATTGCCGATCCGAAGGACCGGCTGACCACCATCCTGATCGCCCCCCTGATGACCTGTTCGGCGCGCCTGCCGGTCTATGCGGTGATCATTGCGGCCTTCATTCCCAAGGTCACGGTCGGCCCCGGCGTGGGGTTGCAGGGGCTGGTGCTGTTCGCGCTCTATGTCGCCGGGATTGTCGGCGCGATGGTTGTGGCGCTGGTCCTGCGCCGGACCGCGACCAAGGGCGCGGCGTCCGGCTTCATCATGGAACTGCCGCGATACCAGTGGCCGCCGTTGCGCGATCTGGCGATCGGCCTGTGGCAGCGGGCGTGGATTTTCCTGCGCCGCGCCGGGACGATCATCTTTACCGTTACCGTGGTGCTGTGGGTGCTGCTGAGCTTCCCCAAGGCCGCGCCGGGCGAAAGCCAAGTGGAAGCGAGCCTCGCGGGCAAGATTTCCAGCGGCCTGGCCGTGATTGTCGAACCGATCGGCTTCAACCGCGAAATCGCCCTGGCGCTGATCCCGGCAATGGCCGCGCGCGAAGTGGCGGTGTCCTCGCTCGCCACCACGTATGCAGTGGACGCGACGGACGAGGATGCCGCGGCCCAGGGGCTGGCGCAGCAGCTGGGCGGCAAGTGGAGCCTGGCCACCGCGCTCGCCTTCCTCGCCTGGTTCGTCTTCGCGCCGCAGTGCCTGTCCACCATCGCGGTTGCCCGGCGGGAAACCAACGGCTGGAAATGGCCGCTGTTCATGATGGGGTACCTGTTTGCGCTGGCGTACATTTTCGCCGGGATCACGTACTGGACCGCGGTGGCGCTCGGCTGGGGCTGACGATGGTTCACACGAAGACACGAAGATGTCTTCCTGTGCGGCGCAGCCGTTTTACATGATCGACCACGGGCAGGAATGAGAGCGGCTTCGCCGCAAGCGCCCCATCTTCGTGTCTTCGTGTGAACCAAACCCAACGGATAACCCCTTCGCCCCCGTTCCATCCCTTCCGCCAATTGGCTAGTCCTGCGCGCCACACAGGATAGGAAGCGAATCGATGGCGGGCAGCGTCAACAAGGTCATTTTGATCGGCAACCTGGGGCAGGACCCCGAGGTGAAGTCGTTCCAGAACGGCGGCCGCATCGCCAACCTGCGGATCGCCACCAGCGAACAGTGGAAAGACAAGGCCACCGGCGAGCGCAAGGAACGCACCGAATGGCACACCGTGGTGCTGCAGTCCGACGGGCTGGTGGGCGTGGCCGAACGGTTCCTGCGCAAGGGCAGCAAGGTTTACATCGAAGGCAGCCTGCGCACCCGTAAGTGGCAGGATGCCAGCGGCAATGATCGCTACACCACCGAAGTTTCGGTGGGCGGGATCGGCGGCGTGCTGACCATGCTCGACGGCGCACCGGGTGGTGGCCAAGGCGGCGGGGGTGGCGGCCAGCGCAGCGGTGGCGGCAACGACTGGGGCAGTGGTTCCGGCGGCGGCGGCGCAGAGCGCGGCGGTTCTTCGGGCGGTTCAGGCG
>JBARAF010000395.1:0-2089 GCA_049791695.1 Croceibacterium sp. | reverse complement strand
TCCTTCACCGACACCACGATGATGTCGCCGACGCCGGCAAAACGACGCTTGGACCCGCCCAGTACCTTAATGCACTGGACGCGCTTCGCGCCGCTGTTGTCCGCAACGTCGAGATTGGATTGCATCTGGATCATAGATCCGGTTCCTTCTCAGTGGCTTGCCGGAACCAGTCCGGCAGTTCCAAAATTCTAACGGCTCAGGCTTCGGCTTCGAGGTTGGCTTCGACAGCCACACCCTTGCCAGCAGCCACGCGGTCCAGCACCTTCCACGTCTTCGTCTTGGAGATCGGACGCGTCTCCTCGATGCGGACAGTGTCACCGGCCTTGAACTCGTTGGTCTCGTCGTGCGCGTGATACTTCTTCGAACGGCGGATGATCTTCCCGTACAGCGGGTGCTTCACCTTGCGTTCGACCTTCACGGTCACGGTCTTGTCAGTCTTGTCGGAAACGACGGTCCCGATGAGAATACGCTTGGGCATCTGTCGCTCCTTACGCCTGCGCTGCCGAGCGGTTGCGTTCGCTCTGCAGGGTCTTGATCTGCGCGATCTCGCGGCGAACTTCCTTGATCCGCGCAGGGCGCTCAAGCTGGTTGGTCGCTGCCTGGAAACGCAGGTTGAACTGTTCGCGCTTCAGCTCGACGAGCTGATCGGACAGCTGGTCGTCGCTCTTGACGCGGAGGTCTTCGATCTTGGGCATCAGTAGACTCCTATCACTCGGCGACGAGGTGCGAGGTATCACCCAGACGGGCAATAACCTTCACCTTGATCGGCAGCTTCATTGCAGCGCGCTCGAAAGCTTCGGCGGCCAACGGACCCGGAACGCCGTCCAGTTCGAACAGCACCCGACCCGGCTTAACACGGGCGGCCCAGTATTCGATAGCGCCCTTGCCCTTGCCCTGACGGACTTCGGCCGGCTTCTTCGACACCGGAACGTCCGGGAAAATGCGGATCCACAAACGCCCCTGGCGCTTGATGTGGCGGGTGATCGCGCGGCGAGCCGCTTCGATCTGACGGGCGGTGATCCGTTCCGGTTCCAGGGCCTTCAGGCCGTAGGAACCGAAGTTCAGATCGGTGCCACCCTTGGCGTCGCCCTTGATCCGGCCCTTGAAGGCCTTGCGGAACTTGGTCTTTTTCGGTTGCAGCATGGTGCTTACTCTATCCTATGCTCAACGTGCCGGGCGGACGCCGGAAGTCTGAGCTTCCATCATCAGCCGGTCCTGCGCCATCGGGTCGTGGCCGAGGATCTCACCCTTGAAGATCCACACCTTGATGCCGATGATGCCATAGGCGGTCAGCGCCTCGGCGTCGGCATAGTCGACGTTCGCACGCAGGGTGTGCAGCGGCACACGACCTTCGCGGTACTGTTCGACACGGGCGATTTCTGCGCCGCCGAGACGGCCACCGCACATGATCTTGATGCCGTCGGCACCCAGACGCATGGCGGATTGCATCGCGCGCTTCATCGCACGACGGAAGGCAACGCGGCGGATCAGCTGATCGGCAATGCCCTGAGCGACAAGCTTGGAATCGATTTCCGGCTTGCGGATTTCGACGATGTTCAGCTTCACTTCGCTGCGGGTCAGTTCACCCAGCTTCGAGCGCAGCTTTTCAATGTCTGCACCCTTCTTGCCGATGATGACGCCCGGACGGGCGGCATAGATCGAAATGCGGCAAACCTTGGCCGGACGCTCGATCACCACCTTCGAGATCGCTGCCTGGGGCAGGCTCGACATGATGTACTTGCGCAGCTCGATGTCTTCCTTGAGCAGCTGGGCATAGTCACGCCCTTCGGCGTACCAGCGGCTGTCCCAAGTACGGTTGATCTGCAGGCGCAGGCCGATCGGATTGGATTTATGACCCATGATCAGGCCTCCTCGACTTCGCGGACCACGATACGCAGTCGGCTGAAAGGCTTCAGGATGCGGGTGGACTTGCCACGGCCGCGGGTCGCGAAGCGCTTCATGGTGACGGACTTGCCGACGCTGGCTTCAGCCACGACCAGGGCGTCAACGTCCAGGTTGTGGTTGTTTTCAGCATTGGCGATCGCGCTGGCGAGCACCTTGGCGGCGTCACGTGCCATCGCCTTCTTGG
>JBARAF010000394.1:0-2329 GCA_049791695.1 Croceibacterium sp. | reverse complement strand
GATGAAACGGTGGCTGCCCTGTTCGCGCTGTTGCAGAACGAGAGGCCGGAGCCGGCGATCATCCGCACCCGCTATACGGCATTGGCGGCCCGCGAATATGCCCTGACCGCCGCGCTCAAGCGCGAGGCCACCGCGCTGGACGATGCTGCGGCCGCGCTGCTGGTGGAGCACGGCGCCGCAGCGCTGACCTTTCGCGCCGTGGCCCGGCAGGCGGGGGCGACCCTGGGCGCGGTCGCCTATCATTTCGGCACCAAGGCGGAACTGCTGCGCCTGGCGATGGAACGCGCTTACGAACTCAACACCGCCTCGCTCGCCCAGGCCGTGCAGGGCAATGACCAGGTGCCGCCGGGCGAACTGCTGGAAGGGATGGTCGTCTCACTGGCGCGGGATCCCCAGCCGGTGCTGCGTGCCTTCGATGAAATCATCCACACCATCTGCCGGCAACAGGAAGACAGTGCCCTGCGCGGGGCGGTCCGGGGTTTTCCGGATCCGATCGGAAACTGGCTGGTGGGCAACCTGCTGCAGGTGGAAGTGGCGGAACCGTCGCTGGTAGCGGCCTTTTCATCGGTCGTGCGGGGGATCGGCCATTGGCGCGAGACCGTCCCGCTGGCCGATCGGGAGACATATATCCGCCAGGCTCTGCTGCCATTCCTGGGCAGCGGCAGGAATTAGAACGGAAGCGCGCTCGGCGGTTCGGGCTGGCGCACTTCCACGGCGCCGGGGATGTCGAAGGTGCAGCGCAGGCCCGCTGGCGCATATTCGATGTTCACCGCGCCCAGTTCGCGCTGGCGCTTGAGCAGCTGCGTGCCCATCCCTTCGCGAGACGGCGGCTTCACTTCTGGGCCGCCCACTTCCTGCCACAGCAGCCGCAGCACCCCGTCACCCATCGCCCAGCCGAGCGACACCCGCCCTTGCGGCACGGACAGCGCGCCGTACTTGCTGGCGTTGGTGCACAGTTCGTGCAGAGCCAGCGACAGCGGCACACAGGCCTCCCGCGGGATAGTGCAGCGCGGCCCGCCCACGGTGAAGTTCGCGTCCGCCCGGAACGGTTCGATCGCCCCGTCCACCAGCTGCGCCAGTTCGCTGATCATCCGTTCGGTCATGCCCAGCAGTTCGGTCGCCCGTTGCAGGGCCATCATCCGCCCGGAAAAGGCCCGCTGGAACTGGTCCGGCGGGCTGTGCCGCGCGGTCATGCTGGCCAGCGCGCTGACCGTGGCGAGCATGTTCTTGACCCGGTGCATCAGTTCCCGGTTGAGCAGTTCTTCGCGTTCCTGTGCCGCCTGCGCCCGCTGCAACGCGCGCCGCGCCAGGTGCCCGGTCGCCACCAGCACCGAGCAGGAAAAGAAGAACATCACCACCAGCACCGCGTCGCCGGTATCGTCCCAGAACCGCAGCTGCCGTTCCAGCACCAGCCGGTTGGCCACCACGCCCGACAGCAAGGTCACGAAGGCACCCCAACGCCAGCCCAGCAGCAGGCTGCACAGCATCACCATCGGGTAAAAGGTCATGAACGGCACGCCCAACGAACCGCCGTCCGTCACCAGCCGCATGCCCACCGCCACGGTGACAGCCAGCAGTGACCAGCCAAGCGCGATCAGCGCCGGCGGTTCCGCCAGAAGCGCCCGCCGGATGGCGGGATAGCGATCAAGAATCCCGTCCATCTCGTGGTGGGCCGATACCTCGCTTGGTTACGATCCTCAAACACTTGAGTGCCGGTGGTTACGAAACGGTAATGTTTTGCCGCCGCCGGGCCCCATGGCACCGCGGCAAGCCCGCTGTCCTACAGCCCCCGCATTATGCCACAGCCCCCGCCCCTTCAAAAGGGAAAGGAGCCAGCCCGCCATGACAATAGACAAACGCCGCCCCCAACCCGGCCCCGGCAACAGCCCCGCCGCCACCCTGCCGCCGTTCCTGCCGGTCCCGCGCCAGTGCCCGCGGCACGATGGCTGGACGCCCGAACGCCAGCAGGGCTTCATCGAAGCGCTCGCCTCCACCGGTTCCGTCCGCTCCGCCGCCAACGCGGTCAACATGACGCCGGAAGGCGCCTACCTCCTGCGCCGCCACCCGCAAGCCGCCAGCTTCCGCAAGGCCTGGGAAGCAGCCCTCGCCCTCGGCGTCCAGCGGCTGGAAGACCTCGCGCTGGAACGCGCCACCCACGGGGTGGAAGTGCCGGTGTACTCCTATGGCAAGCTGGTCGGCACCCGCGTGGTCTATAACGATCGGCTGCTGATGTTCCTCCTCCGCCACCGCGCCCCCGCCCGCTTCGCCGCCGATGGCCGGGTGACCGCCCGCCGCACCACCCTCGGCGATCCGACCGAAGCCACCCGCC
>JBARAF010000393.1:0-1645 GCA_049791695.1 Croceibacterium sp. | reverse complement strand
GACCAGGGCCAGGGCCGGGGCTGGGGCTGGGGCCTACGTTCGGTCCGGGGCGATTTGGACGGCCGCGACTGGCCGCCGGCGGCGCGCGGCCGTGGATGGGATCGAAGCCTGGCGCGCCCTCGCGGCGGAAGTGGTGGCCGCTGTCGCGATGGTAGCGCCCCGTCCCGTGATCGAAATAGTAGAAGAGCCCGCTGGGCCCCCAATAGCCGCCTGAGAACGGGCCATAGAAGCCGTCGTAGTAGCCCCCGTATTCGACGTCGGCGTAGCCGCGGGGGGGACCGTAGGGGTCGTCGCTCACGCAACCCGAAAGGGCGATCGCGCCCGCAGCAGCAGCAGCAGCAGCGGCCAAAAGTGAATGTTTCATCGCCGTCTCCATCGGTCCGGCTTGAACCGGGCTCACGCGGATCGTCTCGACCACGGGACGCAGCTGCCCGCGAATTGGATAGGCGGGATCGCGGTCGACGACCTTGACTTTGCTCAAGACCGCCGCCGGCTCCCAGCTCAACCGCCTGACACGCTTCGCCGGCCAGCGGGTAAGCCCGCCCTGCGCGTAAGCATTGGCCTTAAAGGAGGGAAAAAGTGGTGCCTGGGGGCGGATTCGAACCACCGACACGCGGATTTTCAATCCGCTGCTCTACCAACTGAGCTACCCAGGCCCGGGCCGCATCGACGCGGGAACGGCTCTATAAAAGAGCGACTGCGCGAAGTCCAGCGACCCTGCGCATGATCGTCACCCTTCGTCGTCGGCGTCCTGCGCGCCCTCTTCATCCTCGACCGCAGGGACAGCGTACGCCCCCCGCAGCCAGCGCTGCAGGTCGACGTCGGCGCAGCGCTTGGAACAGAACGGCCGATAGGCCGGCTGCATGGGTTTGCCGCAGATCGGACAGGCGGGTGTCGTCATGTCGTGGCCACGTCCAGTCGCTCGCGCGGGCGAGCGGCATCAGCCTCAATCGCGAAGCGGGCTCCGATCCGCTGGGCCAGGATCAGACCCAACGGCTTGGCGGCGTCCGCCACTGCAGGAACGCACCGCGCGACGAGTCGGCTCCCCGGCTGGGCCGCCGCTTCGGCTTCCAGGCGACGGATGAGCCGCTGGGCCAGTGTACGGTCCGACAGCGCTCCGTCCTCCCGTCGCAGGATCTCGTGCAGCGGCCGTGTCCGGCGGGGGATCGTCAGCTCCATTGTGCCGAAGCGCCCCACGGGGCCGATGACCACGCCCGGATTGTCGGGGGCGAAGGCGGTGCGAGCCGCCGTCATCAGGGCGGTGGCGTCGTGCCCCCGTCCGGCAAGGTCGATGACTATGAGGCCGCCGAGACTCTTCAGACGCAGCAGCCGCCCGATCGTGCTCAGAGCCGCCAGATTGGTCTGACGGGTCACGCGCTTGACCTCCTGGCCCTTGCGCTCGCCGACATCGACGTCCACGGCGGTGAGAGCGCGGGTGGGCTCGATGGCCAACGAGCCGCCGCCCGGCAGCGGGTGCACAGTCTCAAGCACCTCGGTCTCGGCCTCGTCGGCGGCTTCGCGCGCGGCGGGGCCCGTCTGGATCCTGACGTCCTTGGCGAAGTCCTGCAGCTGATCTGCGATGTCGGGCGCCGGCGCCAGGAGCGCGGGCGGCCCTTCGGCCGGGCCGATCAGGCGAACCGTGGCC
>JBARAF010000392.1:0-6672 GCA_049791695.1 Croceibacterium sp. | reverse complement strand
GTCCGCTATAGCCTGATGGCACATTCCCCACTTGGTCGAGCCCCATTACGTTTCCTGGACAAACTCCCCCGCATCCTGGGGCGCACGAGGGCGTCCCCGGCCATCCCGATTCGGGATGCAGCGCGAGCCAATTCTCCGATGGACTCGCTATCTATCGCGGGCTCATGCGGGAGAAAAGGGGAAATCGCGGGAAATTGTGGGCTGTGGAAAGATTCCGTAGCTCGGTTAGCTATTTATGGGGCGTCAGGAAAGCCTCCAACGGTACCCCATGGACCGCAGGATCACGCACGAA
Organism: Croceibacterium sp.; assembly: GCA_049791695.1. Taxonomy (GTDB): domain Bacteria; phylum Pseudomonadota; class Alphaproteobacteria; order Sphingomonadales; family Sphingomonadaceae; genus Croceibacterium_C. The sequence continues at coordinate 6,380 of JBARAF010000392.1, read as the reverse complement.
ATCGCAGTTTTCCGCCGGTTTCGGATTGTTTTCCGCAATCGCTCCCGCATTTTCCCGCGCCTGGGCAAAGGCGCGAGCGGCCAGTGCCTCCAGCGCCGGGGAAGCACAGGGCGCGGGTTCATGCAGATCGAGCAGAGCGGCGTCCGCCACCACCAGCACCTGCCCCTGGCCAAGGGGGCAGGCGGCGATCAGGCCCGCCGATTCCAGCGCGCAGCCGGCACCCACCCCATCGGTCACCAACTGCCCGGCCAACCGGACGGGCAGCGACTTTCCCGCAAATTCCCGCATCTGCACCGCAGCGGGCTCATCGTCGCGGAATTCAAGCCGCAGGCCCCAGTGGGCCAGAATCGGTGACAGCAACGCCACGTCCTGCGGCCGCCGCCGGTCCCCCAGGGCGAAGCGCGATTCCCCGGTAAGCATCGGATCGGCAAACAGCAGCAACTGCCCCCCGCCCCGCACCCAGGCATCCAGCGCAACGTTTTCCGCCGGGGTAAAGGCGCGCGGCTGGGCGAGCAGCAGACGCTCAACACCGTTCAGCGCCGCGCCGTCCAGATGGTCGAGCGGGACCAGTCGCCATTGCCGTTCCAACTGCGCGCGGGCCCAATGCGGGGTGCCGCTGCCGTTCAGCAGGTCGGACAGGCCATCGGCCTCGCCCCAGAAGATCGGGATCGTGCCCATCAGCGCCAATGCAGGCCGCGCGGGCGGCTCTGGCGGGGTTTGGGCGGCCAGCGGAACGGCACCGGCGCAAGCCAGCGCTGCGAAGGCGGCCTTAAGGGCGGACAGGTGTGGGTGCGACATCGCCGGAACTACGCCGCTGCGCCGCTCCGGGTTCCTGATCCGGCATTCCGGGGACAACGCCGGCATCGGCCAGCGGATCACTTGCTTCGGTTGCGGCCGACTTGCTGGGAACAGGTGCGGCTTCCGCCACCACTTGCGCTTCGGTCAGTTCGGCGTTGGTCTTGATGATGTTGGCCAGGCCCACCAGCAGCACCATCGCCGCCAGCCCGAACACACCCACTTGCAACCGTTGCAGGCGCTGCCCGCGCGATCCGGCCAAGGGGGCAGGCGGCAGGATCACCTCCTGCGGTTCGCGGGCATGGGGCCGCAGCAATTCTGCAAGATCAATCCGCATCCCGGCTATTCTAGCGCGCCAAGCTGAACGCAGCCAGTCCTATCGCAACCAGTCGAATACCGGCAGCCCCTTCGCTTCCAGCCATTCGCGGTTGTAGAGCGAGGACAGGTAGCGGAATCCGGTATCGCACAGGATCGTCGCCACGCGGCTGTTCGGGCCCAGTTGCTTGCCCAGTGCCACGGCCCCGGCCACGTTGATCCCGCTGGAAAGGCCCAGGCACAGCCCTTCTTCACGCAGCAGGCGGGCGACCCAGTGCAGGCCTTCTTCGTCCGAAATGCGGAACTGCGCATCAATCGGCGCGCCTTCCAGATTGGCGGTGATCCGGCCCTGCCCGATCCCTTCCGCCACGGAGGAACCTTCCGCCTTCAGTTCGCCATGGGCGTAATAGTTATACAACGCCGCGCCATGCGGGTCCGCAAGCGCGATCACGATCTTGTCGTCGAATTCCTTCAGCCCCAGCCCCACGCCGGCCAGGGTGCCGCCGGTGCCGACCGCGCAGGTGAACCCGTCGATCCGCCCTTCCAGCTGTTCCCACAGTTCCGGCGCGGTGCTTTCGATATGGGCGCGGCGGTTGGCGACATTGTCGAACTGGTTGGCCCAAACGGCGCCCGGCGTTTCTTCGGCCAGGCGGCGGCTGGTGTGCACGAAATGGCCGGGGTTGCTGTAAGCGGCGGCCGGCACTGTCACCAGTTCCGCGCCCAGCGCGCGCAGGGTGTCCATCTTTTCCCGGCTTTGCGTTTCCGGCATCACGATGATGCTCTTGTAGCCGAGCGCATTGGCCACCAGCGCAATGCCGATGCCGGTGTTGCCCGCAGTGCCTTCCACGATGGTGCCGCCCGGCTGCAGGGTGCCGTTGCGCTCCGCATCGCGGATGATCCACAGCGCCGCCCGGTCTTTCACCGAAGCGCCGGGGTTGGCGAATTCGCACTTGCCCCAGATCTCGCAACCCGCGGCCTCGCTAGGCCCCTTCAGGAGCACCAGCGGGGTGTTGCCAATGAGATCGAGGGTGGAGGTCTGCGGCTTGGGTGCGGTCATGCCGCCTGAAGTAGTTGCAGCACAAACCGGCGGCAACAAATTCCTCCCTGCAAGGGGGGAAGTTGGGATTGTGGTCGGGTGCAATGCCCCTCCTCGTCAGAGGAGGGGGAATAGGCTCAATCTTCCGCCGCGATGCGCACCTTCAGGCCGTCCAGCGCGTCGGTGAACGGGATCTGGCACGACAGGCGGCTGGTCGGATCGCGATCGTCGCTGGAATCGAGCAGGTCGTCCTCGTCTTCGGTGATCGGCGGCAGCAGGTCGGCAAAGGCCGGGTCCACATGCACGTGGCAGGTGGCGCAGGAACAGCAGCCGCCGCACAGGGCCAGCAATTCGTCGAAACCATTGTCGCGGATGGCTTCCATCACGGTCAGGCCGCTGGCGGCCTCCACAGTACGTTCTTCGCCATCACGGGTAACGACAGTCAGCTTGGGCATGGGTTTGGCTTCCTTTCCGCTGCCGGGCTGCTACGTGCTGGCCTCCGTATTTGCAAGGAGGCGAAGCAGCGCGATGGGCCTTTCCGCACAGGCAATTGTCGAAGGGCTGGATGCCGTCTCGCTGCGCGAACCGGCGATTGCCGCAATGCTCGCCCGCGCCGGCTACCCCGAACCGCGCCTGCGCGAAACCGGGTACCGCACGATGCTGCGCACCATCGTCGGCCAGCAAGTCAGCGTGGCCGCCGCCGCCAGCGTCTGGCGCAAGCTGGAAGCATTGGTGGGCGAAGAGATGGTGGCAGAAGCGCTGTTGGCACAGGATTTCGACGCCCTGCGCGCCTGCGGTCTGTCGCGGCAGAAGCAGGGCTATGTCCGGTCCTTGTGCGAACTGGCCACCAGTGGTGAAGTGGACTTCGACAGCCTGCCCGCTGACGATGAGGATGCGATCGCCCAGCTGACCCGGATCAAGGGCATTGGCCGCTGGTCCGCCGAAATCTACCTGCTGTTCGCCGAAGGGCGGCCGGACATCTGGCCCGCAGGCGACCTCGCCGTGCAGATCGGCATCGGCAAGATCCTCGGCCTGGAAGAACGCCCCAGCGAAAAGGCCACCCGCGCCCTCTCCGAACCCTGGAGCCCCCACCGCGGCGCGGTCGCGATCTTCACCTGGCATTGTTACAACAACCCGGCCCTTTAAAGCGTTGCCCTTTAAACCCGGCCCCGCGCAGCATACCTGCGCCTCATAAAATCCCACCCGGAGACCCCATGACCACTGCCGCTGACGCCGTCGCCCATGTTCCGCTGATCCCGCGCGATGCGCTGTATGGCAATCCTTCGCGCAGTTCCGCGCAGATCAGCCCCGATGGGCAGTGGCTTGGCTGGATGGCCGCGCAGGACGGGGTGATGAATGTGTGGATCGCGCCGGTGGCCGATCCTTCCGCTGCCCGGCTGATGACCCATGCCAAGGACCGGCCGATCCCGCAGTATTTCTTCGCCCAGGATTCGCAGAGCCTGCTCTATGTCCAGGACAAGGCGGGAGACGAGAATTACCTGCTGTACCAGGTGAACCTGGCGAGCGGCGAGGAACGCTGCCTGACCCCGTTCGAAAACACCCGCGTTCGGTTCATGGGATCGTCCGTCACCCGGCCGGGCAAGGTGCTGCTGGCGCTGAACAACCGCGATGCGCGGTTCCATGATCCGTACCTGCTCGATCTCGCCACGGGCGAAATGGAACTGGTGTATGAAAACAACGCCTATGTCGGGTTCCTGCCGGACGATGCGCTGGCCTTGCGCTGGGCGATTGCACCCAATGCGGCGGGCGGCACTGATATGTTCGAATTCGTCGATGGCCAACCGTCCGCCACCCCGCGTGAAAGCACCGGGCTGGAAGATGCGCTGACCACTTCTGTCGCCGGCTACACCACCGATGGCGCGACACTGTACTGGCTGGATTCGCGCGGTCGCAACACGGCTGCGCTGTTCGCGGAAGACACTGCGACGGGTGAAAAGCGGCTGGTGGCCGAAAGCGACAAGGCCGACATTGGCGGCACCCTGAGCCATCCGTTGACAGGCGAAGTGCAGGCGTTTTCGGTCAATTACCTGAAAAGCGAATGGACCGCGCTGGACCCGGCGATTGGCGCTTCGCTCGACTGGCTGCGCACGCAGTTGCCGGGCGAATTCGGCGTCCAGTCGCGCACCGACGATGACACCAAATGGATCGTCTGGAACGATCCGCTGACCGCCCCTTCCCGCGTCTATCTGTATGACCGGCAGGCGCAGGCGCTGACCTTGTTCTACACCACCCGCCCGGAACTGGAGGGTGCGCCGCTGCAGCCGATGCAGGCGCTGGAAATTCCCGCGCGCGACGGGCTGACGCTGGTCAGTTACCTGACCCTGCCGCCCGAAGCCAAGGGGCCTGTGCCACTGGTGCTGCTGGTCCACGGCGGCCCCTGGGCGCGGGACGGATATGGCTTCAACCGTGCGCATCAGTGGCTGGCCAATCGTGGTTACGGCGTGCTCAGCGTCAATTTCCGGGGTTCGACCGGGTTCGGCAAGCAGTTCATCAATGCGGGCAACCTGCAATGGGCCGGGACAATGCATGACGACCTGCTGGACGCGGTGGATTGGGCCGTGGCGCAAAGCATTGCCGATCCGGCCAAGGTGGCGATCATGGGCGGGTCCTATGGCGGCTATGCCACGCTGGTGGGGCTGACCTACACGCCGGAGACTTTCGCCTGCGGGATCGACATTGTCGGCCCCAGCAACCTGGAAACGCTGCTGGAAACCATCCCGCCGTATTGGGAACCGATGGTGAAGCAGTTCCACGAACGGATGGGCAACCCGACCACGCCGGAAGGCAAGCAATTGCTGATCGACCGCAGCCCGATCCACAAGGCGGACAAGATCGTGAAGCCGCTGCTGATCGGCCAGGGTGCCAACGATCCGCGCGTGAAGCAGGCGGAAAGCGACCAAATCGTGGCCGCAATGGAAAAGCACGGAATTCCCGTAACCTATGTGCTGTTCCCGGATGAAGGGCATGGCTTTGCCCGGCCGGAAAACAACATCGCCTTCAACGCGGTGGTCGAACAATTCCTTGCCACCTGCCTCGGCGGCAGGGCGGAACCGGTGGGCGGTACTCTGGCCGCCAGCACCGCGCAGGTGGTGACGGGCAAGGAACACGTGGGCCTATAACAACGCCTCGATCGCCCGGGCCATCCGCACGTCGCGCCAGCTCAGCCCGCCGGCGTCGTGGGTGGTCAGGGTGATTGCCACGCGGTTGTAGACATTGGCCCATTCGGGGTGGTGCTCCTGCTTTTCCGCCAGCAGCGCCACCTGGGCCATGAATGCGAAGGCCTCGCTGAAATCCTTGAAGCGGAAGGCGCGTTCAATCGCCAGTCCGTCTTCGCGCAAGGTCCATTCCGGCAAGGCGGCGAGCGCACCTTCGCGCTCCTCGTCCGTCAGGGGTTCCACCGGCATCGCGTTCTCCATCGCTTGTCGCTGGCGCAACCATGCCCTAACGCGGCCAGCGATGGAACCATGCCGCCTCATCGCGACAGACCTTGCCTGCCGCCGGGGGGACCGGTTGCTGTTCCGCGGCCTGTCGCTGGCGCTGGAAGCGGGACAGGCCCTGCAGGTCAGCGGCCCAAATGGTCTTGGAAAATCAAGCCTGATCCGGGTTCTGGCCGGTTTGCTGCCTCCTTATGCAGGCGCGGTCGAGCGGACCGGCGGGATTGGCCTGCTGGATGAAAAACCGGCACTGGATGAACACCTGCCGCTGGGCCAAGCGCTCAAATTCTGGCGCGGAGTCGATGGTGCGGGCACGATTCCTGCAGAACTGGCGCTCGATCCGCTGTTGCCGGTGCCGGTGCGATTCCTTTCCACCGGCCAGCGCAAGCGCGCCGCCCTCGCCCGGCTGACCCGGCAGCAGGCGCCCATCTGGCTGCTGGATGAACCGCTCAACGGGCTGGACCGCGATGCCGTGATCATGTGCGAAGGTCTGGTCGCCGCCCATTGTGCCACAGGGGGCATTGCCGTGGTCGCCAGCCACCAGCCGTTCACCCTGCCCGGCATGGCCGTGCTCCATCTGGCGGACCACGCCGCATGAGCGCGCTGCCATGAAACCGTTATGGGCCATCCTGCGGCGCGACTTGTCGTTGTTGCTGCCGGGCGGGAAGCGCGGGGGCACCATGCTGCCGCTGCTTTTCTTCCTCGCCGTGGCGATGCTGTTCCCGTTCGCGGTCGGGCCGGATCCGAAACTGCTCGCCCGCACCGGTGGCGGGGTGATC
>JBARAF010000391.1:0-7360 GCA_049791695.1 Croceibacterium sp. | reverse complement strand
CCGCTATTCCGGCGGCTGGCAGCGCGCCACGGCTCCGGCGGCCCCCACCGGCGGCACGGTGGTAGACAGTGCGGCGCGCGCCGCGATCGTCCAGCTTATTGAAGCACTTGCCAGTGCCGGAATCCTGCCCGATGCTTGACAGGAACCCTGCGCGTGGCTCCTCCGTTGCGCGAAGGACAGCTTTTCAGGAGCATTTGGCATGAAGCGATTGGTTCTCGGCGCGATCCCGGCACTGGCATTGTTGGCCGGCTGCCAGACAGTGGATGAACTGCCGACCCAGCGGTTGGGTCAGGCAACGCTGCGGCTGGGCAACGGCCTTCCCGCTGGCACAGTGCAGCTGTTGGGGGCAGGCAACCAGGTCAATCTGGTGATCGCCGCGGCTGGCCTGTCCGCCGGGACCAAAGGCACGCACCTGCACATGGTCGGCAAATGCGATGCGCCCGATTTCACCAGCGCGGGCGGTCACCTCAACCCCGCCGGACATCAGCATGGCAGTGCCAATCCTGCCGGCGCGCATCTGGGCGATCTGCCCAACATCGTGATCGGTTCTGCCGGGGCAGGTACGCTCAGCGCCACCTTGTCGGGTACGCGGGAAGAAGCCCTGGCCGCGATCTTTGATGCCGATGGCACGGCGGTGATGATCCACGCCGGGCCGGATGACTACAAGACCGACCCTTCCGGCAATTCGGGCACCCGAATCGCCTGCGGTGTACTCACGCGGGGGTGATCTGCTCGCCCGCCGCGACGGCGCGGGCCACCCGCGTCTGATCGGCCAGGCCATAACCGCGCTGGGCAAACACCAGCGCGGCGAGGCCCAGGGGAACGATCAGCAGGCTCGCCTGCACCCCAACCCCCAGGCTGCCACTGGCTTCCGAAATGAAGCCTGCCATGAACGGCCCCAGGCCAAGGCCAATCAGGGTCGCGCCCAGGAAGAAGATGGCCGTGGCCGTGCCGCGCATCCGCGGCAGGACCAGCGCCTGCGTCGCCGCGGCCGATGCACCCAGCGCCGAAGAGGTAACGGCCTGCAGCAGGAAACTGCACAGCAGGAACAGATCCGCACTGGTGGTGCGATAGGCCAGCAGCACCAGCGGTACTGGTCCCAACACCCCCACCAGCACCACCAGCAGGCGGCCCGCCGGGGTGCGCCGGTGCAGCCAGTCAGCGGCCCAGCCGCCGGCGATCACCCCCAGCACGCCGCCCAGCGCGGCCGGGGCTCCCAGCCACCAGGCCGTTTCCAGCTTGCCCAGGCCAAACACCCGTTCGCCGTAAGGTGCCGCCCAATAGGTCAGCGTATAGCCGACGTAGGAAATTGCGCCGTAGGTAAAGACGGTCGCCATGAACACCGGCGTGCCCCAGGTCAGGGCGAAAGTCGGCCGATCGTCCCGGTACAGCGCACTGGCCCAGCTGAACACTGCATATGCACCAATGCCCAGGAACAGGAACTGCGCGCCCCCGCCGGTCAGCGCGGCCAGGACCCAGGCCAACAGGCCAATCACTCCGGCGCCGATCAGGTTCATTACCAGCGCCCGCGCCCCTCCGCGCGCCGCGCCCAGCAAGGTCAGCGGCGGCACGATCAGCAGCAACTGGCGGCCGAAATCCGCCCAGGGGCGGGGCATTCCCCAGTCAGGCAAGCCATCGACCGCGCCGCGCACCGGTTCACGCAAGGTCAGCACCCACAGCGCCAGCAGCAGGCCGGGCAGGCCAACAGCCAGGAAAGCCGCCTGCCAGCCTGCCAGCCCCAACGGCGCACCCTGCGGCCAGGCGCGGTTCCACGCCTGAACAATCGCCGCGCCAACTACCAGTGACAGGCCGCTGCCGAAAAACAGCCCGGCAGAATAGATCGACAAGGCCGTCGCCCGCCGGTGGCGGGGGAACAGGTCGCTGATCAGCGAATAGGCGCAAGGGCTGGCCGTTGCCTCGCCAACGCCCACCCCGACGCGGGCCACGGCCAGCCCCGCGAAACTGCGCGCCAATCCGGAAAGCGCGGTCATCGCCGACCACAAGGTCAGCCCCAGCGCCAACAACCGCGTGCGGTTCCAGCTATCCGCTAGCCTGCCCAGCGGAATCCCGAACAGGGCATAGAAAATGGCGAAAGCTGTGCCGTAGAGGAACCCCAGCTGGGCATCGTCGAGCCCCAGGTCAGCCTTGATGTCATTGGCCAGGATCGACAGGATCTGCCGGTCAACGAAATTGACCAGATAGACCAGCGTCAGCACCCCCAGCGCATACCAGCTGCCGGCGGGAACGCGCTGCTGGTCAGGCTGTTCGCTGGCCGCAGCCATCAACGGACAAGCGGCGCATAAGGCGTGGGATCAACCAGCCCGGCGTCGGCAAAGCCCTTTTGTCGCAAGCGGCAACTGTCGCACAGGCCGCAGGCCAGCCCGTCATCCGTCGGGTCATAGCAGGACCAGCTCATCCCCGGATCCAGCCCCAGCCGAGCCGCTTCCTGGGCGATGCGCGCCTTGCCCCAGTGCTGCAGCGGGGTGTGAATGGTGAAGGCACCACCCTCGGCACCTTCCTTGGTCGCCAGCCGGGCCGTTTCGGTGAAGCTGGCGATGAATTCGGGGCGGCAATCCGGGTAGCCGGAATAATCGAGCGCGTTCACCCCGATAAAGATGTCGCTCACGCCCAGCGGCTCGGCCCAGCCAAGCGTTAGTGACAGGAAGATCAGGTTGCGTGCGGGGACATATGTAACCGGGATATCGTCCCCCGGCCCGCCCTTCGGCACGGCGATCTCGCTGGTCAGCGCCGATCCGCCAAACTGGCGCAGGTCCAGCGGCAGGATCACGTGGCGCACCGCACCCAGTTCCGCCGCAATTGTACGGGCCGCTTCGATCTCGCGCCGGTGGCGTTGATTGTAATCGATGGTCAGCGCGTGGATGGCATAGCCTTGCTCCCGCGCCAGCCCCGCCGCCACCATCGAATCCAGCCCGCCCGAAAGCAGGACCACCGCGTGCTTGCCAGCTTGTGTCATTGCGGCTGGCTAGGCGGCGATGCTGCCGCCCGCAAGCCCCCTGCGCGCAACGGGCTCAGCAACCGCCGGCGGTAAATCGGCCCTCGGCCGCCCAGGAAAAGGGCGTGCCTTCATGGATGCCCTGGGTCTGCACCTGCACCAGGCCCCCGCTTTCCTTGAGGATCGAGGTGCGGCCATAGCCATTGCCGCGGCAGGTGTACTGCACCACCACCTGGTCCGCCGCGTCGGTCACCACGAACCGGCTGCACCCGGCCTGGCGGTGCTGCAACTGGATCAGTTCGCGCCCATCACGCAGGCAGACGCGCTGCTGCGTCCCGCTGTCGCGGACGCGCAACGTCCAGGTTCCCTTGGTCAGGCTGTCGAGCATCGCCAGTTCAGGCGCCTGCGCCACTGCGGGCACCGCCAACATCCCGGCCGCAGCCAGAACGGCGGCAGCACGCAGCAACCCGGTCCTGATACTTGGAAAAGTCATGTTGGCCCCGTTAAATGATCGTCTTCGCATATGTAGCAACGGCTAGATGAACGGCCAATTGCACTCTACAAGCGACGAGCCGTTTAATCCTGCACCAGGAATTCCCGCGAACAGAACGCGCAATCGACGCGAATGATACCGTCGTCATCCCGCATTTCGCGCCGGTCGTCTTTCGGGAAGCGCGCCAGCACCTGTTCGAAGTGCTCGATGCTACACCGGCACCCGCGCGACAGCGGCCCGTGCGGTTCGACCAGCACCTGTTCCTCTTCATGAAACAGTCGCCACACGATTTGTTCCAGCGGCAGCGCCGGATCGACGAGTTCTTCGGCCTGGATCGAGCCGGCCATGATGGAAACGTGTTCCCACTGCGGGTGATCCAGCTGGGCGTGCAAGCGTTCGCGGCCCTCCTCGCCATCGGGCAGATGCTGCACCAGCAGGCCGGCCGCCACGCACGTTCCGTTGGTGAACGACACCGCCGTGCGCACGAGCGTGGGCACCTGTTCGCTCTGCATGAAATAGGACTGCACTGCTTCGGCCAGCGAATCCCCTTCCATCGGCACGACGCCCTGGTACCGTTCACCACTGGTGGCGAGATCGAAGGTTATCGCCAGATAGCCCTTCCCGAACAGACCGCGCAACGACGGGCGGGCACCCAGTTGGCCCAGCCGCTCCGCATCGTACTTCACGTATCCGCGCAGTTCGCCATTGCGATAATCGCACACCAGCAGTTCCACCACGCCGTGTTCAGTCGGCGCCTGCAGGGTCATCTGGCTGTCCTGATCCTTCAGCAGCGATCCCATCAACGCCGTCACCACCAGGGCTTCCGCCAGCAGGCGGGCGATCACCGGGGGGTAATCGTGTGCGGCCAGGATACGATCGGCCAGCGGGCCAAGGCGCACCAGACGTCCGCGCGCATCGCGCGACGGAATGGAAAAGCCGAGCGTCCGGTCGAAGCCAGTGCCCTGCGAAAGCTCGCGATTATCGGTCATGCCGGCCATATGGGGTGCCGGGTGGGCATTTTAACCCTGCCCGTCGCCCAGCAGCCCGAAGCACCACAGCAGTACCGATTTTTGCGCGTGGATGCGGTTCTCGGCTTCGTCGAAGACAATCGACTGCTCGCTTTCAAACACCGCTTCCGTCACTTCCTCGCCCACGTGCGCCGGCAGGCAGTGCAGGAATCGCGCATCCGGCTTGGCCAGCTGCATCACGGCGCCATTGACCTGGAACGGGGTCAGTTCGGCCAGCTTTTCCGCCGCATGGTCCTGGCCCATCGAGATCCAGGTATCCGTCACGATCACATCCGCGCCAGCCGCCGCGGCCGCCGGATCGTGCGTGACCGTAATCGCCGCCCCGCCATTGCGCGCCCAGGCCAGCAAGGCCGGATCGGGAGCGTAACCCACCGGCGTCGCCACGCGGACGTTGAACTTCATCAGCCCGGCCGCTTCGATTATTGAATGCAGCACGTTGTTGCAGTCTCCGAACCAGGCCACTTCCAGCCCCGGCAGCGCCTTGCGGTGCTCCACGATCGTCAGCAGATCGGCCACGATCTGGCACGGGTGCGACTTGTCGGTCAGTCCGTTGATGATCGGCACGGAAGAGTGGCGGGCCATTTCCTCCACCTTGGCGTGATCGCCGGTCCGCACCATGATCGCGTCGGCCATGCGGCTGAGCACCCGGGCGGTATCGGCAATGCTTTCCCCGCGCCCGAGCTGCGTGGTGGCAGCGTCCAGCACCAGTGCAGTGCCGCCCAGCTGGCGGATCGCGATGTCAAAGCTGACGCGGGTACGGGTGGAATTCTTTTCGAACACCATCGCCAGCACGCAGCCATCCAGCGGACGGTCGGCATCGACCCGCCCCTTGGGCCAGCCGAGCCGCGCCGCCTTGCGGTCCTGCGCGTCGTTGATCATGGCCGCCAGCGCGTGGCCGCCCGCATCCGCGAGGTCGAGGAAATGCCGGATCGCCATTACGCAGTACCTTTCGGATCGTAATCGGCCGCAGCGGCAGACAGCTTGTCGAAGAATTCATCGATCTCGGCATCGCCGATCACCAGCGGCGGCAAGATGCGCAGGGTGTTGTCACCCGCAGCCACGGTCAGGAGCTGATGATTGTCGCGCAGGTGCACCATGAACGGGCGCGGTTCGCCCTTCATCCGCAGGCCCAGCATCAGGCCCTTGCCCCGTACGCCTTCGAACAGGTCCGGGTAATTGCCCATGAACTGTTCCAGGCGACTGCGGATCCGCTCACCCTTTTCCGTCACGCTGGCGAGGAACTCCTCCGTCGCCACGGCGTCCAGCACGGCATTGCCGGCCGCCATGGCCAGCGGATTGCCGCCATAGGTCGAACCGTGGGTGCCGAAGACCATGCCGCGCGCGGCTTTTTCGGTCGCCAGGCAAGCGCCCAGCGGGAAACCACCGCCGATGCCCTTGGCGATCGCCATGATGTCCGGTTCCACGCCGTAATGTTCATGGGCGAACATCTTGCCGGTCCGCGCCACGCCGCTCTGCACTTCGTCCAGCACCAGCAGGATGCCATGTTCGTCGGCCAGCTTGCGCAGGCCTTCGATGAACTCCTGCGTCCCTTCGCGGATGCCACCTTCGCCCTGGATCGGTTCGACCAGGAAACCGGCGGTGTGCGGGCCGATGGCAGCCGCTGCACCTTCCAGGTCCCCGAAACCGACATAGCGGAAGCCCGGCAGCAACGGGGCAAAGCCCTTGTGCATCTTCACCTGGTCAGACGCGCTGATGGTGGCCATCGTCCGCCCGTGGAAGGCGTTGTTGAAGGTGATCAGTTCGAACCGCTGTTCGTTGCCTTCATGCTGGTGATAGGCCCGTGCGGTCTTGATCGCGGCTTCCACCGCCTCGGCACCGGAATTGGTGAAAAACACCGTATCGGCAAAGGTCAGGTCGACCAGCCGCTGGGCCAGTTTTTCGCCCTGCGGGCTGCCATACAGGTTGGACACGTGCATCAGCGTTGCCGCCTGCCGCTGGATCGCGGAAATCAGCCCTTCGTGCGAATGGCCGAGCAGGTTGACCGCGATACCCGCGGCAAAATCCAGATAGCGCGTGCCGTCTTCCGAAATCAGATGGCAGTGTTCGCCGCGCACGGGCCGCACGCCGCACCGGGGATAAACGGGCATCAGCGGGGTGATCGTCATGGCTTGCGAATCCTTCGAACTGCGCATCAGCGCGCAAACGACAAAAGGGCGGCCCCTGGAATCGTGAAGAATCCGAGAGCCGCCGACTGCATCCGTTTTTTGGTGTTGGGGATGCCCGGCCACGCGGCCGGGCATCTCACCATGTGTGTGCGCGGGCCAGCCGCTGCGAATCAGTCCTGAACGGGCACAAGGTTGACCGCAGAGAACTTGCCTCGTCGGTCGACTTCGAGATCGAACTGGAACCGGTCACCTTCATTGACGCCCGGCAGGCCGGACCGTTCAACGGCGCTGATGTGCACGAAAGCATCTTCCTTGCCATCATCGCGGGTGATGAAGCCGAAGCCCTTCATGGCGTTGAAGAACTTGACCGTACCGGTCGCCTTTTCGCCCGTCAGCTGGCGCTGGGGGGCTGCGCCACCCTGGCCACCGGGGCCGCCCGGGCCACGTTCGCTGCTGCCACCGGCGCGTTCTTCCACGGGAATCACGTCACCGACCACCTGGAGATCGGCAGCAGAAATCTTGCCGCCGCGATCGACCAGGTTGAACTGCAGTTCCTGCCCTTCGGCGAGGCCGGCAAGCCCGGCCCGTTCGACCTGGCTGATGTGCACGAACACGTCTTCACCGCCTTCATCGCGCTGGATGAAGCCGAAGCCCTTCTGGCCGTTGAAGAACTTGACCTTGCCCTGGCCGGTACCGACGACCTGGGGGGGCATGCCGCCACCACCGCCGCCGCCGCCGCGGGGGCCGCCGAAGCCGCCAC
>JBARAF010000390.1:0-1588 GCA_049791695.1 Croceibacterium sp. | reverse complement strand
GCCCAGGATGGCGTCCTTCGATAAGGCCGCCGATGTGCGCTCCTCGAACGGGGCCAGGCCAAAGAACACAATCCCTTCGTTCGGCGCCGCGGAGAACCCGGCAATCGACAGCCCAGGGAAGCCGATCGAATTCTCGATTCCTGGCACCTTGAGGGCGATATCGCTCATCGCGCGGATTACCTTCTCGGTCCGGTCCAAGGTAGCCCCGGCGGGCAGTTGGGCCACGCCGATCAGGTATTGCTTGTCCGGCGCAGGAACGAATCCGCTCGGCACCGCCGCGAACAACACCGCAGTCAGCACCAACAGAATGCCGTATACACCAAGCGCCACCGACTTGCGTTTCAGGATGCCCTCCACGCCGCGACTGTATTTCTTGCTCTGGCGCTGGAAAAAGCAGTTGAACCAGTGGAAGAAGCGGCCAAACAGCTTGTCCATCCAGATCATCAGCGTGTCCTTCTGTGCATCATGGGGGCGCAGCAGCAGGGCCGCCAAGGCGGGTGACAGGGTCAGCGAGTTGATTGCCGAGATCACCGTCGAAATGGCAATGGTCGCCGCGAACTGCTTGTAGAACTGGCCGGACAGGCCAGGCACAAAAGTCAATGGGATGAACACGGCGCACAGTACCAGGGCGATAGCAACGATCGGGCCACTGACCTCGCTCATTGCCTTGTGTGTCGCTGCGTGTGGCGTCAGGCCGTCCGCAATGTTGCGCTCAACGTTCTCGACCACAACAATGGCATCGTCCACCACGATACCAATCGATAGCACCAGGCCGAACAGGGTCAGCGTGTTGATCGAATAGCCAAGCAACAGCAGCACGCCAAACGTGCCGACAATCGATACGGGCACGGCCAGCAAGGGAATTATCGACGCACGCCAGGTTTGCAGGAAGATGATCACCACCAGCACCACCAGCAACACGGCTTCGACCAGCGTGAGCACGACCTTTTCGATCGATGTCTGTACGAAGCGGGTCGGGTCATAGACAATGGCGTAGTCCACCCCTTGTGGAAAGCTTTGCTTCAGTCGGGCCATGGTGGCGCGCACGTTGTCCGACAATGCAAGCGCATTCGAACCTGGCGACTGGAAGATGCCGATTGCCACAGCCTCCTTGTTGTTCAACAGGCTGCGTAAGGCGAAGGTACTGGCGCTCATCTCTACGCGACCAATATCCTTGACCCGCACGACGGCGCCGGTGGCGGTGTCGCTGCGGATAATGATGTCTGCAAAATCCTCCTCGCCGACCAGGCGTCCCTGCGCATTGATGGCCAGCTGGAACTCCGTATTGTTTACTGCCGGCGGTGAACCGACGACACCGGCCGCAACCTGTGCATTTTGTTCACGGATCGCTTGCACCACATCGCCCGCGGTCATATTGCGTGCGGCGAGTTTCTGCGGATCCAGCCATATGCGCATAGCGTAATCGCCGCCGCCAAAGAACAGCACCGTGCCGGTGCCAGGGATGCGCAGCAGTTGGTCGCGCACATTCAAGTTGGCATAGTTGCGCAGGTAGAGCGTGTCGTGGCTGCTATCCGGGCTGACCATATGCACCACCATGGTCAGGCTGGACGACTGTTTCTCGGTGGTA
>JBARAF010000389.1:0-2882 GCA_049791695.1 Croceibacterium sp. | reverse complement strand
GAGTTTTCCGGGCCAACGCAGTTGTAGCTGAGCAGGCCAATCCGCCAGCCGCCGCGTTCCACCACGGCCGGTGCGCGGGCGGCGACCAGATTCGCGCCTGCCCCGCTGAACCTGATCCCCAGCGCCTCCAGCCCGGCACGCGTGTCCGCAATTCCCTGCGCCCCACAATCGGCAATGTGATTGCCTGCCAGGCTCAGCATCGAAAACCCGGCTTCCCCGAGGGCAACGAGATTTTCCGGCGGTGCCCCGGGAGCGGGAACATCGCCCGATAACTCGGCGGTTGACCGGGTATGGGGTACTTCCAGATGCCCGACGGCAAGATCTGCCGCGCGCAGGGCCGGGGCAATTCCGCTCAGCCAGTGGGGCGCGTCCGGTTCATCCAGAACCAGATCGCCCGCCAGCACGATTGAAATTGCCCCGCGTTCCATTGTTTGTCGATCGACCTCAGAATGCCTTGCGCAGGCTGAAGGCGAACAGCCGCCCGATCGGGTCGCTGGCCGTGGCATCATATCCGCCGCTGCCGTTGCCGCTCGGGGCCAGGTTCACATAAGGCGGATCGGCATCGAAGAGGTTGCGCACTTCCAGCCCCAGAGTCAGATCGCTGGTCAGGCGGCCGGCGTCGAAGCTGTCCCCCACCCGCCAGGTCAGGGCGAGGTCGATGGGCGTGTACGAACTGACGCTTTGCACCGGGTTGGACAGGTTGTTGGTATAGCCACCGACATGGGTCGCCAGCAGGCGCGCCGTTACCGGTCCGTGATCCCAGGTGACGCTGGTGCGCGCCTTGAACTTCAGCGGGTTGAAGATGTAGTTGCGACGATCCACCAACGGCGCGGTCGGCGTGACGGCCAGCTCGTAATGCGTCAGGTAGGTGCCTGATGCGTTGAAAGTCAGCGTGTCGGCGTTGCTCAGTTCCATCGCATAGGTCGCGGTGAAATCGATGCCCCGGGTGTTGGAAACGCCCAGGTTCTGGCTGCGTCCATCCACGAACAGGGTTACGTTGGCAGCATTGCCACCGGGGAAGGATCCGCTGGCCAGGGTTACGCCCTGCCCCAGCAATTCCTGCACCCGGGCGGCGGCAGCCGTGCCGCGCAGGATGATGTCGGTCCCGGCATATTGTGCTTCGGTACCGAGGATGGTCAGGTTGGACAGGTTTGCCAGAACCTGGTTTTCGTACTTCACATCCCAATAAGTGACGCCAAACCGCAGGCCCGGCAGCGGATCGAAATCTGCCCCGATGGACCAGGTGGTGGCGCTTTCCGGCTTCAGGTTGAGGTTGGCGCCGGACAGCGCCGCCCCCTGCAATTGCGCCCCGCCCGCCGGGTTCTGATAGCCCTGCATGAACAGGTTGTTCGAATTGCCGTAGATTTCCGGGATCGTCGGCGCGCGGAAGGACGTGCCGTAACTGCCGCGAACCATGATGCCGTCCACCGGGCTCCAGTTCACGCCGAACTTGGGATTGGTGGTGCTGCCGACGTCGCTGTACTTGTCATACCGCACGGCGGCGGACAGCTCGAGCCGTTCCAGCCCCGGCATGGCATTTCCGCCGCCGAAGATCGGAATGAACAGTTCGGCGTAAAGCGAATCCACCTTGCGGCCGAAATTGCGGAACACGATCGGCGTGGTCGGTGCCCCACGGGCGGAACCCAGCGCCACGGCGAAGTCCTGCCGTTCGTAGCCCGTGGCCAGCTTCACGTCGCCGCCCGGAACGGCAATGACGGTACCGTTGACCCGCGCTTCGAAGGTCTTCAACCGGCCATTGGTCGGGGCCAGGAAAATCTGGTTGGCGAGGTTCGCCAGCACGGCTGCGCTGGTGCGGTTCAGGCCATAGGGATCAAAGGCCGTCGCCGGGTTGCTGCTGGCGAGCGCGGTGTTCAGCGCCCCGTTGTTGACGCCGAAATAGCTGCCGGAAAAATCCTTGGTCTTGCCATAGCCGTACAGCAGTTCGGCTTCCCAATCGTGCGGCAGTTTCACCCGCACGCCGGGGGTGATCTGCCAGCTTTCGGCGCTGCCGAAGGAATCGTTGGCCGGCAGGTCGTTACGGAAATTGTAGTCCAGCGTGTAGCTTGCGCCGGTGAACCCGGCCGGTGCCACGAAGAAGGCGTTGGTCGAAGGCACCGTCAGCCGCGCATTGCTGTAAGGCGAATGGCGGTAGAAATCGCGCTTCGAATAGAACCCGTCGTAGAACAGGCTGAGCCATTCGGTCACGTCGAACCGGCCGGTGCTGTTGACGGAATCATAGCTCTGTTCGGGTGCCAGATCCTGTCGGATCAGGTCGTCACACTTGTTGAGCGTACCTGCCGCCAGAGTGCCCGCCGTTGCCTGGGTGACCCCGCCCGCCGGAATGGCATAAGTGGTGTTGTTGGCATTGATGTTGCCGGGGGCGCAGCGCACGGAGCGATAGTCGCTGCCGCCCTGGGCGCGCTGGTCGTTGGTGAAGAATGCGCGGTCGTCACCACTGAGGTTGGACCGTTCGACGTGTTCATAGGCAATCATGAACTGCCCGCGCCCGAACGTGGTGCCGAGCGCCGCGCCCAGCGACTTTTCATCGAAGCTGCCCTGGTCGGCCAGGCCATAGCGGGCGAAGAATTCCGCCCCATCGAGCGAACGGCGCGGGATCAGGTTGACGACCCCGGCGACCGCGTCGGAACCGTAGACGGCCGAGGCACCGTCAGCGACAACTTCGACGCGTTCGACGCCAAGCGACGGCAGGACCGACGGATCGACTGAACGGCTGTTGCTGGTCACGCGGTGGCCATCGACCAGCACCAGCGTGGCATAGGGACCGATGCCGCGCAGGTTGACCGAATTGCCATAGGTGATGTTGCCGCTGCCGCCTGACTGACCGCGCGAATTTTCGGAAACGCCGAGGTCGAACACCTGCG
>JBARAF010000388.1:0-2339 GCA_049791695.1 Croceibacterium sp. | reverse complement strand
ACAAATTGCCGAAGACCTGCGCCTGCGCGACGAACGCGACCGCAACCGCGCCGAAGCTCCCCTGCGCCCGGCCGACGATGCCGTGCTGCTCGACACGTCGGACCTGGGCCGCGACGAAGCGATTGCTGCAGCGATTGCCGTGGTGGAACGCGCCCGCCGCTGATGGTAGAGCCTGCCGCATGAAGCCCGGTCTGCCGCTCGCCCTCGTTGCCGCCCTCACGCTGGCCGCCCTCGCCGCCTGCGTCGCTGTGCCGCCGGCGGATGGGGCTGCCCGTGGGCAGGCGCTGGCTCAGAAACGCTGTGCGGCCTGTCACGCGATTGCCGGGCATGACCTGTCGCCCAACCCTGACGCGCCGCCGTTCCCGGCCATCGCCAACCAGCGTGATCTGACCCGCGCGACGCTGCACGATTTCCTGCAGGATTCGCACAATTATCCGGCGGCGATGAACTTCACCCTCAGCGATGCGCAAGTGGACGATCTGGCGCAGTACATGGTGACCCTGCAGCGCGCGGACTATCACCCGCCGATCTAGGCTGGCCGGGCCGGAAGCCTCGGGCCAGTTTGGGCAATATCGCCCTGTTGTCCTACAGATCCGAATCTGAGCGATCCGGCGGCGCATGATCCGCCGCCCTCGGCACTCCTGCCTGCACCGCTTGACCAGCCCTGCCCGCCACCCTGTCGCAGAAGGTCACACCGGAATTCACCGCAAAGCTGCAGGAATGCTGGGCTGCGGGGCCTTTTCCCAAGGCACTTTTGGCCTTTTCTGCATCAACCTGCCCTCTCGCCTCGCCCCGTCATTCCGCCGCCTTTCCCTTGCCTTTCCCGGCATTTTCCCCTACGCGCGCGGCTGTCCAGCAGGCAAAAGTGTCCTTGTCCGGCGCGGCGGAATGCGTTCCGCACGCCGATTTCGGCATGGGTACAACGGCTTGCAGGATGCTGCGGCGGCATTCGGCCTCCGTGGCGGTTCGGCCCTTTTGGCCCGTCGATGCAATGGTGCAAAGGCGGAGAAAGACCGGCGGAGACAACCGCCTGGCCGGGTTACTGATACAGGATACTGAACTCACATGGCATCCAGCGCCAATCCCAGCCGCGACGATTTCGCGGCTCTCCTTGACGAACAGCTCGGCGGCGCCGACGGCGGCTTCGAAGGCCGCGTGGTCAAGGGCACCGTCACTGCCATCGAAAATGGCATGGCAATCATCGACGTCGGCCTGAAGAGCGAAGGTCGCATTTCCCTGCGCGAATTCATGCGCGGCGAAGGCGAACACGGCCTTTCCGTCGGCAGCGAAGTCGAAGTCTTTGTCGATCGCGTGGAAAACGCTGACGGCGAAGCAATGCTCAGCCGCGACCGCGCCCGCCGCGAAGCCGCCTGGGACAAGCTGGAAAGCGAATTCGGCGAAGGCAAGCGCGTCGAAGGCCGCATCTTCGGCCGCGTGAAGGGTGGCTTTACCGTCGATCTCGACGGCGCCGTGGCCTTCCTGCCGGGCAGCCAGGTCGACATCCGCCCGGTGCGCGATGTCACCCCGCTGATGGACGTGCCGCAGCCGTTCCAGATCCTCAAGATGGATCGCCGCCGTGGCAACATCGTGGTTTCGCGCCGCGCCGTGCTGGAAGAAACCCGCGCCGAACAGCGCAGCGAACTGATCGACCGTCTGGCTGAAGGCCAGGTGATCGACGGCGTTGTGAAGAACATCACCGATTACGGCGCGTTCGTGGACCTGGGCGGCATCGACGGCCTGCTGCACGTCACCGACATGAGCTACAAGCGCGTCAACCACCCGAGCGAAGTGATCGCCATTGGCGACACCGTGAAGGTGCAGATCATCCGCATCAACGCCGAAACCCAGCGCATCAGCCTGGGCATGAAGCAGCTGGAATCGGATCCGTGGGAAGGCGTTGCCGCCAAGTACCCGATGGGTGCGAAGATCCAGGGCGTGGTGACCAACATCACCGAATACGGCGCGTTCGTGGAACTGGAAGCTGGCATCGAAGGCCTGGTCCACGTTTCGGAAATGAGCTGGACCAAGAAGAACGTCCACCCGGGCAAGATCGTTTCGACCTCGCAGGAAGTCGAAGTGATGGTGCTGGAAGTCGATTCCGAAAAGCGCCGCATCAGCCTTGGCCTGAAGCAGGCCCAGCGCAACCCGTGGGAAGAATTCGCCGAAACCCATCCGGTCGGCTCGCAGGTCGAAGGCGAAGTCAAGAACGCCACCGAATTCGGCCTGTTCATCGGCCTGCCGGGCGACGTGGACGGCATGGTTCACATGTCCGACATCGCCTGGGGCATCAGCGGCGAAGACGCGCTGGCGCTGCACCGCAAGGGTGAAATGGTCAACGC
>JBARAF010000387.1:0-1909 GCA_049791695.1 Croceibacterium sp. | reverse complement strand
ATGCCACGCTGGCGCTGGTCGGCGATGTTACCCGCAATGCCTGGGGCCTCGCCGGCCCGGTGCGGGTGACCGGGCTGACCTTGCAGAACCTGGGGCAAGTAAATGCCAGCGGCGATGTGCAGTTTCGCATTGGTTCGCGGCAGCCCTGGCTGTTGCAGGCCGATTTCCGCGGCACCATGCCGCGCGTGACCAATGCTACCCTCGCGAATGTCGCGGGCACCGGCATCCGCTTTGCAGGCGGAGTGACGCTGGGGGCCGGGCGACCCATCGAATTCCGCCGCACCAGCCTCAACGCCAGCAAGCTGGTGCTGACAGTCGACGGCAAATTGCAGAATGGCACGACCACGCTGGCCGGTAATGGCCGCCATGTGGACTATGGCGCTTTCACCATACAGGCCACCATGGCGGGCGACGGGACCCGGGCGCAGCTGGTCTTCGCCAGCCCATATCCGCCGGCTGGCCTGCGCGACGTGCGCATTGGCCTTTCGCCAACCAGGGATGGCTTCGCGATTGAAACCAGCGGCCAGTCCATGCTGGGGCCGTTTGATGGCTTGCTGGACCTGGTGTCGCCCGCTGGCGGCCCCACCCGGATCGGCATCCGCAAGCTGGACGTGTGGCGCACGTCGGTCAGCGGGGCGCTGACGCTGCTGGACGGCGGCGTGGCAGGGGCGCTGAAGCTCGCAGGCGGCGGTCTGGATGGCACGGTTGACCTCGCCCCGCGCGGTGGCGGACAGGGTTTTGACGTGGCGCTGGTCGCGCGCAATGCCAGCTTCAACGGCGCAACTCCGCTCAGCATTCGCGAAGCAGACCTGGATGCAACCGGCATCGTGGGGGCGCGCGATACCACGGTGCAGGGCAGCGTGCGTGCGGCCGGGATCAGTTACGGCACGCTGTTCATCGGCCGGCTGGCCGGGCGGGCGGAAGTGGCCGGCGGCCGGGGTACGTTCAACGCTTCCATCGCCGGCAGGCGCGGCAGCCGGTTCGACCTCCAGCTGACCGGGGACGCCACCCCGCAACGGATCGCCGTTGGCGCGCGCGGCACCTATGGCCAGCGGGCAATCTCCATGCCGCGCCGCGCGGTGTTGCTGCGTGCACAGGACGGCGGGTGGGACTTGCAGAAGACCCAGCTGAGCTTTGGCGGCGGTTTCGCCATCGTCGATGGTCATTTCGGCGGCAGCCAGCCTGCGCGCGGACATCTGGCCCTGGCCAGGATGCCGCTGTCGATCCTCGACATCGCGATGACCGACGTCTCGCTGGGCGGGACCGTATCGGGGCTGGTCGATTTCGGCGCCGGGCCGAATGGCGTACCGGTGGGCGAGGCGCGGGTGATGGTCAGCGGGCTGACCCGGTCGGGCCTGGTGCTGACCAGCCGCCCCGTCGACATTGCCTTGGTCAGTCGCCTGTCCCCCACCTTGTTGCAGGCCCGCGCCGTGGTGCGCGAAGACGGCGAAGTGCGCGGGCGGTTGCAGGGGCGCATTGCCGGGCTGCCGCAAGGCGGCGGGTTGATGGAACGGCTCAATGCGGGCGATCTGTTCGCCCAACTGCGGTATCAGGGCCCGGCCGATGCGCTGTGGCGGTTGACCGGGCTGGAACTGATCGACCTGACCGGCACGGTACAAGTGGCGGCGGATATGCGCGGCAGCCTGCGCCAGCCGCGCGTCGTCGGTTCCCTGGCGGGTGATGCGCTGCGGCTGCAAAGCGCCCTGACCGGCACCGACATCCGCAATGTCCGCGCCCGGGGCCGGTTTGCCGGATCGCGATTGCAGATATCCAGCTTTGCCGGGCAGGCACCCAATGGCGGGCAAGTCAGCGGCAGCGGCTTTGTCGATCTGGCCAATCTGGGAGCGGGACGCGGGCCGCAGATCGACTTGCGCATCGCGGCGCGCAATGCGCAGATCATGAACCTGCC
>JBARAF010000386.1:0-7117 GCA_049791695.1 Croceibacterium sp. | reverse complement strand
CATGAACCGGGCGGCAGCGGCGTCGATCGCGGTGGCGTCAATGCTGCGATAGATTGTCGGCAGCTGGCTCTGGTAATTGTCGGTCCGGGCGAACTGGCGGTTGGCGAGCAGCGCGCCGAGCACCTGGCCGTTGGTCTGGAACCGGTTGGGCAGGCCACGCACGTTGCCTTCGGTCACGCGTTGTAGTTCGGTCGCGTCCACCCCCTTGCCCTTGGCGAAGGCGGCCATGTCTTCCAGGATCAGGCGGATCGAATCCGCCGTCCGGTCGCTCTGCACCGGGGTCGTCACGGTTAGCGCGCGCGGGCCGGTGACGCCGGTCACATTGCTGCGGATGCCATAGGTCCAGCCCTTTTCTTCGCGCAGGTTCAGGTTCAGCCGCGACAGGAAGCCGTTGCCGATCACTTCATTGGCGAGATCGAGCGCCTCCAGCTGCTGGTCGGTGCCGCGGATCGGCAGCACCTGGCCCAGCAACAGCACGCTTTGCGGCGAATTGGGCCGGTCGATCACCACCAGCCGGGGCTTGGCAGCAGGCACGGCGGCGGCGAGGTTCTTGACCGGTTTGGCCCCGGCAGGGACCGCCCACTGGCCAAACGATTTTTCCAGCGCCGGGAGCAACTGTTCCATCGTCACATCACCCACAACGGTGATCTGGGCGAGGTCCGGGCGGATCCATTCCGCGTGTTCCGCCTTCAGCGCGGCCGGGGTCAGCGTCTGGATCACCGCCGGGGTGCCGCTGCCGCCGACGATGCCATAGGGGTGGGCGGGGCCATAGAGGATCGGGTTCAGCGCGCGGCTGGCGAGGGCCATCGGGTTGGCCTGTTCCTGCGCAATCGCCGCCAGCCGCTGGTCCTTCACCCGCGCCACTTCCGCCGGGGCGAAAGCCGGGTTGCGCACCACATCGGCCATCAGCGCCAGCGAGGGGGCGAGGTTGGCGGAAAGCGCGCTCAGCTGCACGGTGCTGGTATCCATCGAACTGCCGGTGCCGATGGATGCGCCCAGCCGTTCCTGTTCCACCGCGATGTCCAGCGCGCTGCGGGTGGTGGTGCCTTCATCCAGCAGGTCCATCATCAGCGACTGGGTGCCGGCTGCGGCCGCGCCATCGGCGGCATTGCCGGCATCGAAGCTGAGCGCGAGGCTGACCTTGGGCACGGCGGTACGGCGGGCGAGCGACACGGCAATGCCGTTGGACAGCCGGGCATGTTCCACCGTGGGGAAAGTCAGTGTGCCGACCGGGGCCACCTGTGGCGCTGCACGCGGCGGTGCGGTGCGGGTGACGGCCACCGGGGCCTTCGCATCCGGGGCAGGCGCGGGCACGCTGCCTTCATCGCCCCAGCCACCCATCTTGGCCCCGTCCAGCGTCCGTTCGCCCGGCACGATCGCCAGGGTATAGGACGGGCGCGACAGCCAGCGTTGCAGCGCCGCCT
This sequence comes from Croceibacterium sp., assembly GCA_049791695.1. Classification (GTDB taxonomy): domain Bacteria; phylum Pseudomonadota; class Alphaproteobacteria; order Sphingomonadales; family Sphingomonadaceae; genus Croceibacterium_C. The sequence continues at coordinate 5,693 of JBARAF010000386.1, read as the reverse complement.
GCACCTGTGCGGGGGTCAGCGTGGCCAGTTGCTGCAATTCCTTGCGGTGCTGGGCCGGATCGCCCGCATACAGCAGCCCTTCGGCCAGGGTTGCGCCCTTTCCGGAAAAGCCGCCGACCTGTTCCAGCGCGCCGATCTGCGAGGCGACGATCTGGGTGGCGGCGCGGGTCAGTTCGTCCTGCGTCGGGCCCTTGGCCACCAGATCCGCGATTACCGCGTCGAACCGCGCCTCGGCAGCTTTCACGTCCACGCCCGGCTTCACATCCATCATCGCCTGCAGGAAGCTCAGCTGTTCATGCTGCTGCGCGCTGGCGGTAACGGCCACGGCCAGCTGTTCATCGCGCACCAGCACGTTGTCCAGCCGCGAACTGGCGAGGCCGCCCAGCACGTAAAGCCCGGCGGCGAGCGACACGGCATCGGCGTTGGTCAGCGCCGGGCCGGTCCAGCTGCGCATGATCCGCGTGACCGGAACCTGGTCGGCCATTTCCTCGCGCACAGACTGCGCCGGGGCCACCACCGGGCTGTCCACCCGCACCACTTCCGGCCCGCGCGGGATCGCGCCGAACCAGCGTTCCACGATCGGCCTGGCAGTGGCGGCATCGATATCGCCTGCAAGCACCAGCACCACGTTGTTGGGGCCGTAATTGTCGGTGAACCACTTGCGCACATCGGGCAGGCTGGCCGCGTCAAGATCGGCCATCGAACCGATGGTGGAATGGCGATAGGGGTGGCCGACCGGCAGCAACCCTTCGGCGATCTTGTATTCCACCAGGCCATAGGGATCGTTGTCCCCCTGGCGCTTTTCATTCTGGACCACGCCGCGCTGCTTATCCAGCTTGTCCTGGGTGACCGCGCCGAGCAGGTAGCCCATCCGGTCGCTTTCCATGAACAGCGCCAGGTCCAGCGCGCCGGTCGGCACGGTTTCGACGTAATTGGTCCGGTCATACCAGGTGGACCCGTTGGTGCTGGTGGACCCGGCAGCTTCCAGCGGAATGTCGAAATTTTCGACGTTTTCCGATCCGCCGAACATCAGGTGTTCGAACAGGTGGGCAAAGCCGGTGCGGCCCCGCGGCTCTGCTTTGCTGCCGACGCGGTAATAGATCGTCACGCCCACCACCGGGCTCTTGCGATCGGTGTGGACCAGCGTGGTCAGCCCGTTGGGCAGGGTGAAGCTTTCGTAGGGAATGTCGACCGCCGCGACCAGCTGGCTCAGCGGCGCAGGTTCCGCGCTTGCCGGCGCTGGCGGGGCCCGGGTCAGCGCGGGGCTGGCGCCGGTGTTGGGGGCAGTGGCGCAAGCGGCCAAGATCAGGGGCAGGGTGGCGGTGCCGAAGCGGGTGTGCAGTCTCATGTGAAACGGGATAGCACGCCGCGTTCGCCGCGCCAGCTATCCCAAGTGCAGTTGGTCGATCTGCATCAGCGGTTCGCCCATGCGGATTTGCCTGCCTTCCGCCAGCCCTTCGGCCGGCGCGAATCCGGGTGGGGCAATGACCACGATGGTCGATCCATGTTCGAACCAGCCCATCTCCTCGCCCTTGGCGAAGCGGGCGGCGAGAGGCCGTTCCACCCGTTCCCCCTTGCTGCGGACATTGGCTTCCGCATCCAGCCACGGCAGGCGGATGCTGGCCACCAGCACGGCAGCCACCGGCACCAGCACCAGCCGCTGCCCGCCCTCCACCAGTCGCACGGTAATCGGCGCGCGCTCGTTCTTGCAGAACAGGCGCTCGATCCGTTTCAGCGCAATCGGGTTCACGTTCCAGGTGTCGCCGCTGATGTAACGGAGCTGTTCCACCTCGATGTCATGCGGGGCGTGGAACCGGTGGTACATCCCGGCGGTCAGCCGCAAGGTGACGTACCAGCCGCCCGAAAATTCGTCCGCTTCCTCTGCTGAACCGAGCAGGTCCGCCACCGGATAAGGGAATCCCTTCACCTGCAGCGCCATGCCCTTTTCGATCCGGCCAAAAGCCCCGACGATCCCGTCACTCGGGCTGGTCAGTGTCAGGGTGTCAGGATCGACCGGGCGGGCCCCATCGCGAAGCTTGCGGATGAAGGCGGCGTGCAGGGATTTGTACGTTTCGGGGCGGGAATCCGCCATGTCCACGTCGCAAAAGAACTTCCACGCGGCGATCGACAGCGCCCGCACCGGGGGCAGCTCCACCTTGCTGAACCAGCCCATTAACCGGGTCAGCGCATGGCGCGGGATGCGGTTCGTCAGCAGGAAGTTGACATTCTCCTGACCCAAAACAGTCCGAAGGGAAGCACTCAATGTCATGCGGCGGTCTTTCGCTGCGGGGGAAGGGGCGTTCGATGGAAGAAGCGGGCTGGCTGGCGGGAATTGCCGGGGCGGCAGGCGTTGCCTGGCTGGGGCTGAAGGCGCGTGACCGGCTGCGGCTGTCGCGGGCCAAGGCGCGGGGCCTCGCCGGCCACGTGCGTATGGCCAAGTGGATGGCCGGGATGATCCCGTTCTACGATTACGACCGGCAGCAGTTCTTCCGCGCCGATGGCGCGCCTGATGAGGTGGTCGCCCGGCGTGAGGCAGGGTTCGCCCGGTTGTCCGCACTGTACCGCGAACGCTTCCCGCAAACCGCTGAAATGACCGCAGAATTGCGCGATTCCGTGCCCGATATCGCCTTCACCGGGCGGTACCGCGTGCCGTTCCAGTTCAGCCGGATCGTGCGCGAAAGCCTGCCTTCGGGCAGTTTCTATCGCGCCACCGACGGCGTGATGCTGACCGACCTCGACGGCAACCGGCTGTATGACCTGACCGGCTCTTACGGCGTAAACCTGCTCGGCACCGATGCCTACAAGTCGCTGATTGTCGAAGGCGCAGCAACCGTCGCCGAGCTCGGCCCGCTGCTCGGCGGCCTGCACCCGGTGACCGCCGACAACGTCCGCCGGCTCAAGGAAATCAGTGGTTTGGACGCGGTCAGCTTCCACATGTCCGGCACCGAAGCGGTGATGCAGGCGGTCCGCCTTGCCCGTTACCACACCGGCCGCAGCCACGTGGTGCGCTTCGCCGGGTCGTACCACGGCTGGTGGGGCGATGTGCAGCCGGGCATCGGCAATCCGGTCCCGGCAGACCACACCTACACCCTCGCGGACATGAGCGAAGCGACGCTCAAGGTACTGGCAACGCGGCGGAATATCGCCTGCGTGCTGGTCAATCCGCTGCAGGCGATGCACCCCAACAGCAACGCGCCGGGGGACAGCACGCTGGTCGATTCCGGCCGCCGCGCCGGGGTGGATCGCGCTGCCTATACCGCCTGGCTCGGCCGTTTGCGCGAAGTCTGCACAAAGGCCGGTATCGTCTTGATTATGGACGAAGTCTTCACCGGTTTCCGCCTCGCCCCGCGCGGGGCCTGCGAATACTTCGCGGCCCAGCCGGACATGGTGACATACGGCAAGACGCTGGGCGGCGGGCTGCCGGTTGGGGTGCTGTGCGGCCGGGCAGACCTGATGAAACGATACCGCGATGATCGCCCGGCGGATTTCTGCTTCGCCCGCGGCACCTTCAATTCCCACCCTTACGTGATGGGCGCGATGGATGCTTTCCTGCGGCACATGGAAACTCCGGCAGCGCGCGCGCTGTACGATGGGGTGGATGATACGTGGAATGCCCGCGCCGCGTCCCTCAACGCACGGCTGGAGGCAGAGGGGCTGAGCCAGCGGGTGGTCAACCTCGGCACGGTGTGGACCAACCTGTTCACCACCCCGTCGCGATATAACTGGATTTTCCAATATTACCTGCGCGCAGAAGGGCTTGCGCTCGGCTGGACCGGGTCTGGCCGGTTCATTTTCAGCCTCGCCTATGGGGAAACCGAGTTCGCCGCAGTGGCCGATCGGTACCTGGCGGCAGCGCGGGCGATGGCGGCCGATGGCTGGACCTGGTGCGGGGAAGGGGTGACCAACAAGGATCTCCGGCGGGGTGTGCTGCGCGAAATGTTCGCCGCCTGCCGCCGCCGGAAAGGGTGAAACCAACTGGTCAATCCGGGTGGGGCGATCAGCCCCGTGCCGGACGCCAGGCCAGTGCATTGCGCAGCAGTTGCAGCGGCGCGCGGCAGTACAGCTTCATGTCGCTGAAGGGGTCGTTCAGGATTTTGGTCGCCCAGACCAGCCCTGTTTCCACATCGCGGATGAAGAACAGCTGCACCGTGCGGAACAGCAGCCCGCCCACGCCAAGCGCCAGCCACAAGATGCCCAGGTGTTTGAAAAACTGGGTCATATCGGCGTGCGGCACGAACAGGCCGAACAGCGACGGGTCCAGCAGCAGCGGGATCGGGCTCAGCGCCCACAGGCTCATCAGCACCACCTTGCGCGCCAGGTTGTAACCGACCTTGATCTCTTCCTTGTACTCGTGGGTCGCCTCGTTGACGTGGTCGTACCCCTTGGGTTCAAAGAAGAAATGGCCCGCCTGCCGCGTGCTCATCGACACGCCCCAGGCCAGCAGCGCGGCCAGCCAGGGATAGCTCCACACCAGCACATAGGCGACGACGAAGGTCGTCGCGCTGACGAAGTGCAGGCTCTGGTTGACCAGGTTGTGGTGATAATACCGGTGATCGTCCCAGCGTTGTTCGGCCAGATGTTCGCGAAAACGGCCCATTGTCCTTATCCGTCCCTTCCAAGATGTGTCGGTTTGCGCGCTCAGGCGGCTTTCTTGCGGTACCGGAGCAGCGAGAAGTGCCCCAGCGGCGGCAACGGCCGGTTTTCGGCCAGTTCCACCGTGCCGTTGGCGGCAGCCCAGGCGGCATAGCGTTCCCACGGGAATTCGGTCCGCCAACCAAGCTTGCTGGTGATCGGCATCAGCGCCTTTTCGATGGAACCGCGCAGCCCCTTGCCCGCCCCGATCCGGGTGGTGATGATCACTTCGCCACCCGGGCGGATCACGCGGGCGAATTCGTCCAGCGCCAGTTCCGGGTTGGGCACGGCGGTAACGACATATTGCGCCACGATCACGTCAAAGCTGTTGTCGGGGAATTGCAGCGCCTCGGCATCCATCACGGCGATTTTCTCGACATTGTCGAGGCCGAGGTTGCGCACCCGGTCGCAGGCCTTGCGCAGCATGGATTCCGAAATGTCGATCCCGACCAGCCTGGTCGTGCGCTGGTACTGCGGCAGCGAAATGCCGGTGCCGACGCCGACTTCCAGCACCCGCCCGCCGATGCGCTCCGCCGCCTCGATCGATTCCGTTCGGCCGGTGGTGAACACCTTGCCAAAGACCATATCATACACGGGGGCCCAGCGGTCATAGGCCGCTGCCACCCCATCTGTCCGCATCTGCGGGCCTTGCGCTGTCGAAGCCATATCCGGTTCCAATGCGCCCGCGACGTTTCACCCACGCGACGGCCACGCGACAGATTGGTGGCATGGGTCATGTCACGTACTGGCGGAGCCAATGTTTTGACCGAGACCATTGCCGGGCAGAGACGGAGCGCCCACCTTGATTTTCAGGGCAGGGCTTGTGTTGCATAATCGCAACACTATCTGCTGCGGGTAAAAATTGGGGAACACCGATGAATCTCGAAAAATTCACCGACCGGGCCAAGGGCTTCCTGCAGGCGGCGCAGACCGTGGCCATCCGCATGAACCATCAGCGCATCACCCCGGACCACGTGCTGAAGGCGCTGCTAGAAGACAGCGAAGGCATGGCCAGCGGGCTGATCCAGCGCGCGGGTGGCACGGCCAGCATTGCCCTCGCC
>JBARAF010000385.1:0-2636 GCA_049791695.1 Croceibacterium sp. | reverse complement strand
GGCGATTGGGTGGATATTCCGCGTCTGCCGCTGGAGGCCTCCGCCGGGCCGGGTGCGGTGGGGGCGCAGGAAGTGGCCTTCGACGCCTTCCGCTTTTCCCGCAAGTGGCTGCGCGAACAGGGGCTGGATGCGGGGCAGCTGTCGGCCATCCGGGTGATGGGTGATTCGATGGATCCCTTGCTGCGCGATGGTGACGAGATCCTGGTCGACCGTACCCCACGCGCTTTTCGCGAAGGGGTCCACGTGCTGCGGCTGGGGGATATGCTGCACGTCAAGCGGGTGCAGGCCGGGGCACCGGGGCGCCTGCGCCTGATCAGTGCCAACGATGCCTATGACCCGGTGGAAGTGGGCCTGGACGAGGTCGACCTTGTGGGCCGCGTGGTGTGGAAGGGGGGGCGGCTCTAGCTGCCGAAGCCGAACAGATGCGGCGCCAGTGCATTCCAGCCGGCGCTGCGGGCGATCAGCGGTTCCGCTGCATGGAACGGGATCAGCACCGCCCCGACCACCAGCGTTGCTGGGTGGACCCGCCCCATGGTGCGGCGGTCATACAAAGCCAGCGCGACCAGCAGCAGATCGGCGGCAAGGTTGGGCGCCATGTCGATCCACGGGAACGGTAATGGCAGGTGCAATACCAGGCGCGAGGCGGCGGGACCCAGCAGGTTGAGAATCGCCATGAAAGCAAGGCGCCGGTGCCAGTCGATCCGGCGGCGGCTCTCGTAGATCGCCCAGGCCATCAGGGTGCAGAACACGGTGATGTCGACGAGATTGTAGAGGGCGAATTCGAACGGCAGTGCGAATTTCTGGCGTATCCGGTCCTCGATTGCCACCACCGCCAGCCACAGGCCGAGCGGCAGCATCGCGCCGGCCAGCGCTATCCCGGCCAGCCCCAGCTCGCGGTGCAATTTGACCTGGCCGCGCAGCACCAGCTGGGTCTGCGCGACATAAAGCGCGGTCCAGGCAAAGAAGGCGAGGCCATGAAGGTGGCGCAGCAGGGTGAACGACTTGGTCCCTGTGGCAAGCGGGATGAAATAGGTCAGCGGGAAACTGAGCACGATCACCGCGGCAAAGGCCAAGGCAGTCCATGCAAAAAAGCGACCGCGCTGCGGCACACTGCGGCCTTTATTGCCCCGTTCCATGCCTTACCCCCCGGCTGCGGTGGCGCATGCTAACAAATGCGCTCGTGCCGCGATAGTGTGGGGCGCCCTTGCAATCGCGCGCGCCACCGCCCAGAATCCGGCCATGAATGGGACCCCCAATGAACCCCCGCTGCGCGCTGCCATCATCCCTGTCACCGGTTTCCAGCAGAACTGCTCGCTGGTCTGGTGCAGCCGCACCATGTGCGGGGCGCTGATTGATCCGGGCGGTGATCTCGACCGGTTGAAACTGGCGGTGGAACGCGCCGGGGTGACGCTGGAAAAAATCCTCCTGACCCACGGCCATGCCGACCATTGCGGCCAGTCCGGCATGCTGGCGGCGGAACTGGGCCTGCCGATCGAAGGCCCGCAGGAGGCGGACCGGTTCTGGATTGCCCGGCTGGAAGATGATGGCCCGCGCTTTGGCATGGAAACGAAGATTTTTGAGCCGAGCCGCTGGCTGGAAGATGGCGATACGGTGTCGTTCGGCGAGATCACGCTGGAAGTGATCCACTGCCCCGGCCACACGCCCGGTCACGTGGTGTTTTTCCACCGGCCGACCAGTTTTGCCTTCGTTGGCGACGTCCTGTTTGCCGGCTCCATCGGCCGGACGGACTTCCCGATGGGCAATCACCAGCAGCTGCTCGATGCGATCACGCAGAAGCTGTGGCCGCTGGGCGACAATGTCACTTTCGTCCCCGGGCACGGCCCCACCAGCACCTTTGGCCAGGAACGGGCGAGCAACCCATATGTGGGCGATGCGGCGTTGAGCTGAACGGAGTTCCGAAGGTTCCCTTGCACGCGGGCGAAAAACCGGTATAGGCCGCGCCTTCGCCGAATGGCTGTTCCTTTCGCTCCGTTGCTTGCCAAGTTGCAGGTGCGGGCCTAGGGCCGCCATCAAAGACGACATGATTTACAGGAACAGGTGCCGCAATGGCTGTCCCCAAAAGAAAAACTTCCCCCTCTCGCCGGGGTATGCGTCGTTCGCACGACGCGTTGAAGGTTGAAGCCTTCCACGAATGCTCCAACTGTGGTGAACTGAAGCGCCCGCACAACCTGTGCACCGCTTGTGGCCACTACAACGGCCGCGAGATCGTTTCGGTCGGGCTCTGAAGCCCGCTGGACTGACAGGGAAGACCCGCGCATGAGCTTGCCGCGTATCGCCGTCGATGCGATGGGCGGGGATGAGGGCGTGCGCGTCATGGTATCCGGCGCGGCTCTGGCCCGCCGTCGCCATGAACGTTTCCAGTTCCTGCTGGTGGGCGATGAAACGCGCATCAAGGAGGCGCTGGATGCGCATCCCAACATGCGTAAGGCTTCCGAAATCCTTCATGCTGATGATGTGGTCGCGGGGGATGAGAAGCCCACCGCGGCTCTTCGGCGTGCAAAGACGACATCGATGGGGCTGGCGATCGACGCGGTAAAGCGCGGTGTTGCAGGCGCTGCGGTGAGTGCCGGCAACACCGGTGCACTGATGGCGATGAGCAAGCTAGCCCTGCGCAC
>JBARAF010000384.1:0-5949 GCA_049791695.1 Croceibacterium sp. | reverse complement strand
GGGTGACCGCGCCGGGCTTTGCTGTCCAAGGCGGCAACAATCCGCTGGCAGGCATGATGGGAGGCATGGCCGGGGCGCTGGGCGGCATGACGCCGACTGAAAAAGACGATCTGCCCAGCAGCATTCCGCCCATGGAAGGCACTTTCCGCCTGACCACCGACGGCGCGATCCTGGCCAACAACACGGAAGAAGGCCCGGTTGCCGGAACCACCGGCCAGATGCTGGAATGGACCATCAACCGGCGGACAGAAGCAGCGCCGATGGCGCTGATCGACCTGTCCCGCAACTGACGGCAAATAAGAAAGGCCGCAGCGGTTGTCCCGCTGCGGCCCCGCCTTTCAATCCAGTCGCCTTCGTGGGCGACCGGTTCTCCCAACTCAGTTCACCGCGTCCTTCAGGCCCTTGCCGGCCTTGAATTTGGGCTGCGACGAAGCCTTGATCTTCATCGGTTCGCCCGTGCGCGGGTTGCGGCCGGTCGATGCCTTGCGCTTGGCGACGGAAAAAGTGCCGAACCCGACCAGCCGCACTTCATCGCCCTTGGCCAGCGCTGCAGAGATCGTGTCAAACACGCCTTCCACCGCCTTTACCGCGTCACTTCGCGAAAGACCGCTGGCGTCGGCGACAGCGCCGATCAGTTCGTTCTTGTTCATTGCCGGAAGAACCCCCTCATTTTTGAGTTGTATCGTTTGAAACTTGAATCGCTACGGCGACGCGCGGAATTGAAAGGGAAATTTCGGCGCTGTCAAAGCCAAAGCCATTGCGGCCCCGGCAAACGCGCCGAAACCTCACATTTACATGGTTAAGGACCGCCAGAGCGGCCTTTTCGGGGCCAATATCGCGGCTTTGGCGGAATTATGGCCCCGAGTCGCTGCGTTGCAATATCGGGGCCTTTACCGGGTCAGTGGGCAACCCCGCTTACGCCAGCAACAGCGCCCGGAGCCAGCGGCTGGCTGGCCATGTCGTCAGCCTCGGTCCATTCGATGGCTTCCGGAATGGTGACCAGGGCGTGGCGCAAGACCTCGTCCACGTGGGAAACGGCGACGATTTCCAGCCCTTCCTTCACGTTGGCGGGAATCTCAGCCAGGTCCTTCTGGTTCTCTTCCGGGATCAGCACCTTGGTGATCCCGCCACGCAGGGCAGCCAGCAGCTTTTCCTTGAGCCCGCCGATTGGCAACACCCGGCCGCGCAAGGTGACCTCGCCCGTCATCGCCACGTCAGGCCGCACCGCGATCCCGGTCAGCGTGGACACGATCGAGGTGACCATGCCGATGCCGGCGCTGGGCCCATCCTTGGGCACCGCCCCTTCGGGCAAGTGGATGTGGATGTTCTTGCGCTGGAAGATCGACGGCTTGATGCCATAGGCGGGGCTGCGCGCCTTGACGAAGCTGAAAGCGGTCTGGATGCTTTCGGTCATCACTTCGCCAAGCTTGCCGGTGGTGCGGATTTCACCCTTGCCCGGCGTGGTGACGCTTTCGATCGTCAACAGCTCGCCGCCGACAGAAGTCCAGGCGAGGCCGGTTACCGCCCCCACCTGCGCATCCTGATCGGACATCCCGTGGCGGAATTTGCGCACCCCTGAATATTCACCCAGGTTTTCCGGGGTGATGGTGACGCTCGTCGCCTTGCCTTCCAGGATCTGCCGCAGGCTCTTGCGCGCCAGGCGCGCGATTTCACGTTCCAGCGTACGCACCCCGGCTTCTCGGGTATAATACCGGATCAGGTCTCGCAGGGCGGGTTCGGTCAGTTCGAACTCGCCCTTCTTCAGCCCGTGCTGCTGCACCTGCTTGTCCAGCAGGTGGCGTTGGGCGATTTCCACCTTTTCATCTTCCGTATAGCCTTCCAGCCGGATGATCTCCATCCGGTCGAGCAGGGGCTGCGGCAGGTTGAGACTGTTCGCCGTGCAGACGAACATCACGTCCGACAGGTCAAAATCGACTTCCAGGTAATGGTCCTGGAACTTCGCGTTCTGTTCCGGATCGAGCACTTCGAGCAACGCCGAAGCCGGATCACCGCGGAAGTCCTGGCCCAGCTTGTCGATTTCATCGAGCAGGAACAGCGGATTGCTGGTGCCGGCCTTCTTCAGGTTGCTGACGATCTTGCCCGGCAGCGAACCGATATAGGTGCGCCGGTGGCCGCGGATTTCCGCTTCGTCGCGTACGCCGCCGAGCGATTGGCGAATGAATTCGCGCCCGGTGGCCTTGGCGATCGATTTGCCGAGGCTGGTCTTGCCCACGCCCGGCGGTCCGACGAGGCACAGGATCGGCCCCTTCAGCTTGTTGGTGCGGGCCTGCACGGCCAGGTATTCGACGATCCGGTCCTTGACCTTGTCGAGCGCATAGTGATCGGCATCAAGGATGCCCTGCGCCCGGCCCAGATCCTTCTTCAGCTTGCTGCGCTTGCCCCACGGCAGGCCCAGCAGCACGTCGAGGTAATTGCGCACCACGGTGGCTTCGGCGCTCATCGGCTGCATCGACTTCAGCTTCTTCAGCTCGCCCAGCGCCTTGGCGCGGGCTTCGGTCGAAAGCTTCAGCCGTTCGATCTTTTCGGCCAGCTCGGCGACTTCGTTGGCTTCGCCTTCGTCGCCCCCCAGTTCGCTCTGGATCGCCTTCAGCTGTTCGTTGAGGTAATATTCGCGCTGGGTCTTTTCCATCTGCCGCTTCACGCGGCCGCGGATCTTGCGTTCGACCTGGAGGACCGACAGTTCGCCCTCCATCACCGAATAGACCATTTCCAGCCGCTTCATCGGGTCCGGCTCGTTCAGCAGTGACTGCTTGATCGCCACCTTCGCCTGCAAGGCACCGGCAATGGTATCGGCCAGCTGGCCGGCATCATCGATCCCGCTCAGCTCGTCCTCGATATTCTCGGGCAGCTTCTTGTTATGCTTGGCATAGTCGGTGAACTGTTCGAGCGCCGTGCGCATCATCGCGGCGACTTCGTTGCCGTTGGCGCCTTGTTCCTCGACCACTTCGACTTCGGCCAACATATGGCTGCCCATGTCGGTCAGGCCCTTGAGGGTGGCGCGTTCCTGACCTTCCACCAGCACCCGCACGGTGCCATCGGGCAGCTTGAGCAGCTGCACCACCTGAGCAATCACGCCCACTTCATACAGGTCGGTGCGGCCCGGTTCGTCACAGCCCTGATCGAGCTGGGCCACCAGGAAAATGTCCTTGCTGCCTTCCATGGCCGCTTCCAGCGCCGCGACCGATTTATCACGGCCGACGAACAGCGGGACTTCCATGCCGGGGAAAACCACCAGGTCACGCAACGGAAGGAGGGGAAGCTTGGTCATCAAAAACAGATCCGTCCATGGGCGGCGCAGGGGATGCCGCCTGTCATCAGCGCGAATATGGGGGCGTCCCTCCGCCCCCGCAATGCACCAGAAGGCTTAATTGTGGACTGGGGTTGACCGGGTTCACACTGCCCTGGCAGAAAACACGGAGCGGTTGGCAGCCGGATTCATTCCGGGCCCGAATGGTCACTGGCAGGTCATTCCGCCTGCCTTGCCAGAAATGTGGATGCGGGGGATTGCCTGCGGAACACTGGGCAGGCCTTTAAAAAAGGAAGCTCGGCTTAATCCGGAGCGATGTGAAGCACATCATTCGGACTGTAGCCGCAGCGTCCTTCTTACCAGCCTGCAGGGCATGGCATTGGCGGGAACGCCCATCTTGCAGGTCGGTTCCCAAAAAAATGCATGATGTCGAAAAAAAAATTGCGGCGACCAAAAACCACCGTCGCCGCAACCGGAATTCTTGAGGAAATGCAGGGCACCCGGCCAAGGCCGCAGCGATGGCTGGCACCGTTCGGCAAAGGCCGGATGCCCCTTGCCGCCGGTTTTGCACCGGCGGCTGAATATGTGGTTAAGATTTCACAACCTGCCGCTGCCGGAGTTCCCCCTGCAAGCAGGCAGGCAGGCAGGCAGGCGACGATCACATGCCCGGCAGCTTGAACCCCGGCGGCAAGCCTATGCCTTGCTGAATGCGCTGCATTTCATCGTTCCCGGCCTGGTCCGCCTTGGCGCGCGCATCGTTGAATGCAGCTGCCAGCAGGTCTTCCAGCATCTGCTTGTCGGCAGGCACGATCAGGCTGTCATCAATCGAAACGCCCAGGATGCGGCCCTTGGCGGTGCAGCGAATTTTCACCAGCCCGCCACCGGAAACGCCTTCCACCTCGATCGTGTCGAGCTTGGCCTGGGCCTCGCCCATCTGCTTCTGGATTGTTTCGGCAGCCTGCTGGGCAGCCTGGATCATTTCTTCCATCGATTTCATCGTTCGGTCCTCAAGCTCTGCGGTTCCACTGACGCTCGCCCTTTGGCGCCACGTCATCCTCATTCACGAATTCTGCTTTGGGGAAGGCAGCGAATGCCGCTTCCACCAGCGGTGCCCGGCGCACGCGGTCAGCCTCGGCCTGCTTGGCCGCATCGGCGGCCTCACGCAGCGAAGGAGCGCCTTCGCCCGGCCCGCGCGTGACTTCCCAGCGTTGGCCGGTGACTTTCTGCAAGCCATCCCGGATGTCCGCCGATGGATCTTCCGGCATTCCCGGCGCGAGCGCGAAGACCAGCTTCCCGGCGTCAAGTTCGATTACCCGCACCCAATCGCGCATTGCCCCGGCAACACGCAGCATTCCGGCCTGATCCACTGCTTCGCACAATGCCGCCCAGTTGGCCCCCGCCGCCATCGCGGAAGGTGCCGCAGGCGCCCCGCCCCCGGCACTTCCGCCGGATGTGGGGGCCGCAGCGATCCCGCTGGCAGCAAGATCGGCCAGTTGCTTCGCCAGCTTGCCCGGATCGGGCATATCCGCGGCGTGCAGCATCCGCAGCAAGGCCATCTGCATCGCCACCATCGGATCGGGCGCGGTGCGCACTTCGTCATGGCCCTTCAGCAGCAATTGCCACAAGCGGTGAACCTGCCCGGCGGTCAGGCGACCGCCCCATTCCTCCAGCGCCTGCCGTTCTTCCAGTGTCACGGAATCGGCATGGCCGCCGGAAACCTGGGCCAGGGCAATCTGGTGGGTCAGTTCCATCAGCGAACGCAGCAGCGCCACCGGTTCCACCCCCAGCGCATATTGCCGGTCGATTTCCGCCAGCAAGGCCTGCGGATCACCTTCCAGCAAAGCCCCGAACAGGCGGCGGCGCGCACCCTTATCCGCCAGGCCGAGCATATCCCGCACCCGTGCTGCGCTGACAGCCCCGCCCCCTTCGAGATCGGCATGGGCAATCGCCTGGTCGAGGATCGACAGGCCGTCACGCACCGAACCTTCTGCGGCGGCGGCGACCATCTGCAGCGCCTCATCATCCGCTTCGACCTGTTCCTGGCGGCAGATGCTGGCGAAATGCTGTTGCAGCAGCGCGGTCGGGATCCGTTTCAGGTCGAACCGCTGGGTGCGACTGAGCACCGTGACCGGCAGCTTGTCGACTTCCGTGGTGGCGAACAGGAACTTCACATGCGCTGGCGGTTCCTCAAGTGTCTTCAGCAAGGCATTGAAAGCATTGCGCGACAGCATGTGAACTTCGTCGATGATGTAGATCTTGTAGCGGGCCGAAACGGCGGCATACCGGACGGCTTCGATGATCTCGCGCACGTCGTCCACGCCGGTATGGCTGGCGGCGTCCATTTCGATCACGTCGATATGGCGGCCTTCGGCAATCGCCCGGCACGGTTCGCACTGGCCGCAAGGGTCAATCGTCGGCCCGCCCAGCCCGTCCGGCCCCACGCAATTCAGCGCCTTGGCAATCAGCCGTGCGGTGCTGGTCTTGCCCACCCCGCGCACGCCGGTCATCAGGAAGGCATGGGCCAGCCGGTCCCGCCGGATCGCATTGGCCAGCGTCTGCACCATCGCATCCTGGCCGATCAGTTCGGAAAACGTCTGGGGCCGGTATTTGCGCGCGAGCACACGGTAGGGCTGCGAAAGCGCAGCAGTTGCCGGAGCCGGGGCCGGAGCAGAGGCCGGAAC
>JBARAF010000383.1:0-4480 GCA_049791695.1 Croceibacterium sp. | reverse complement strand
TCAGTTGCGATGCCAACAGCCACGGCTTCATGCGCGAAATCCCCCAATGCTGGCTGACCGGGCAAGCGGCCGGCGCAGCTGCCGCCGTGGCCGTTACATCCGGAAAGCAGCCGCGCGACGTTGACATCGCCCAGTTGCGGCAGGAACTTCGCCGTCAGGGAACCTTTCTGCAAGAACCCGCAGCCCAGCTTTGAAGGAGGGCGCCATGTCCGCAAGTAGCCTGAAATTGTCCCTGTCTGCGACCCTTTTGCTGGGCACGTTCGGCGGCATTGCGCCATCGGCCTTGGCCCAATCCGCACCTGTTTCCACCCCGGCGCCAGCGCCCGTTGGCCGCGTTTCGCAGGCCACCGGCGCCGTCATCGCTTCGGTGGAACGGATCGGCAAGGGCCGGCTGATCAGCCAGGGCATGCCGGGGCTGGAAGGCGAACTGGGCGACAACATCGATGGTCCGTCGATCATCGAAGTGCCGTCCTGGGTGAAGAACCCGCTGGGCAAATACTACATGTATTTTGCCCACCACCGGGGGCAGTATATCCGGCTTGCCTATGCCAACAGCCTGGCAGGGCCGTGGACGGTGTACAAGCAGGGCACCTTGCGCCTGGATCAGACTTCCGCGCTCCACCACATCGCATCACCCGACGTGCTGGTAGACAATGAACACCAGCAGTTCGTGCTGTATTATCATGGCGCGGTGGAAATGCCGGGCGGCGATTACGGCGGCCGGCCCTACAAGCAATCGACCTTCATGGCTTCGTCCCCGGATGGCCTTTCGTTCCAGAACCGCACGGGCGACATTGCCGCACCGTACCTGAAGGCCTTCACCTACAAGGGCAAAACCTATGCCCTGGCCATGTCGGATAAGAAATCGCTGTATCCGGTGTGGCTGCGCAGCGGGCAATTCTTCCAGTCCGGGGATGGAAGTGCACCGTTCCAGCCCGGGCCGCGCATTTTGGATGAAATGCGCCATGCTGCGGTGGCCGTGCGCGGCGATACGCTGCACATCTTCTACACCGTGGTCGGCGATCAGCCGGAAAGGATCATGTATACCACGGTGGACCTGCGCCCGGACTGGACGGAATGGACCGCCGCCCTGCCAGTGGAAGTCCTGCGGCCCGAATTTCCGTTCGAAGGGTCGGATCTGCCGCTTGTCGCATCGCGCGGCGGGATGGCCAGCGGGCGCGAACATGCGCTGCGCGATCCCGGCGTGTTCGATGCCGGCGATGCATTCTATCTCTATTACTCGGTGGCAGGGGAAAAGGGCATTGCCCTTGCCCGCGTGACCCTGAAAACCCCCGCCGCAAACGCGGCACAAGGTGCCGATTAACCCCCCGCCCCCCGGCGCACCAGAACAGGACCGACCATCATGTACAGCAGGCGCGATATCATGGCCGGTTCGGTCGTTCTGGCGGGGGCCACGGCCCTCAGCCCTGTCCCGGCCGCCGCGCGCGCCCTGCCCCCGCTGCGCGAACGGCTGGATGCCGATTTGCGGGCCTATGCCGCCTTCGGGCCAAAGAATTCCGGTTCGGCCGGGGATCTGGACAGCGCAGACTGGATCGCGGAACGGCTGGCATCTGCCGGGTTCATGATTGAAAAACAGCCGTTCAGCGTGCCCCATTTCGAAGTGCGCCGGGCAGACTTGCGGGCAGGGGACAAGACTGTGGCGGTGCAACCGCAGCTGGTGGTGGTCCCCACCGGGCCCGCGGGCATCACCGCACCCGCCGTGCTGGTGCGCAACATCCATGAAGCCCGCAAGGTGGCGAAAGCGATTGCGGTGCTGGTGCTGCCGTATGGTCGCCATGCCTCCATTATGTCCGGCACCATCAAGGCCTGGCTGGATGAAGTGGTGAAGCACGGCGCCAGGGCGGTGGTGATTTCCACCACCGGGCCCACCGGCAGCATCATCGGCCTCAACACCCGCCTGAAACCGATGGCGCCGGTGCCGATCGCGCTGATGGCCCCGCGTGACCTGCCCGCAATCGAAGAAACCGTCGCCGCCGGAAAGCCGGTGACGCTGGTGGTCGATGGAACCGCGATGGAACGCAACAGCACCAACGTGATCGGCCGCCGGATCGCCGGGCCCAAATGGCTCGCATTTTCCACGCCCCGGTCCGGCTGGGGGGTGTGCGCGGGGGAACGTGGCCCCGGCACCGCAGCGTTTCTGGAACTGTGCCATTGGGCCACGGTGCGGTATCCCAACCATTCGATTTTCGCGCTTAACAGTGGCGGGCACGAACTTGATTTCGCCGGCACTCATCAGGCGATGCATCTTGCGCCCCCTGCGGCGCAGACGCTGATCTGGACCCATCTCGGTGCGGGCCTGGCCACGCGCGATGCGGTGGAAGTGGTGCGGCGCGATTTCATGATGACCCACACTGCCGATCCTCAGCGGGTCATGATGGTTTCCCCCAGCCTGCACCAAAGCGCGGCAATCGCGTTCAGGGGCCAGGCCGGGTACGACGATCCGATCGACACGGTGGGCGGTGCGGGCGAACTGTCGTCCTTCATCGACCTTGGTTATACCAAGGCGTTCGCCGGGCTGGGCATTCACCGCTGGTGCCATGTAGCGGAAGATACCCTGGAACGCGTCGACGCAGATTTGCTGGTGCCGGTTGTGGAAGGCCACCGCGCGGTCGTTGAGCGGGAAATTGGCATGATGGCGTCGATGTAAGATGCCGCTGTAAGATCGAAATGATGTTCCGCGGCCGGCTCCCGGCATCCTGGCCGGTGCCGTGCGGGTCGGTCTCGACCTGCTACTGCGGAATCGAGCCGATGATATCGGCGAAGCGACTTGCTTCACTTTTCCGTCGCTCCGACTATCCGCGTTACCGGACGATGGCCCGGCGATAGCCAGCAGCCTGTGCCTGTCTCTCGGAGCAGAAGATCTCTTCAGGCTGGGTCTGGTCGTAATACGGCATGCCCGGGACGTGATAAATCCACTCGCCACGCCGGTTCCTGTTGCCCTTGATGCAGATGATGACTGCCAAGGCCTTGTGGACCGTATTGGCCGAACTTGCGGCAAAGGAAGATATGAAAAGAGGGTGCCGCACGCAGCGACACCCTCCAGAGGCAGTCAGACCGATCAGAAGGTCCAGGAAAGACCTGCTGCAACCTTGCTATCGATTACGCTGATGCCGGTTACGCCCAGGTCATCGTTGAGACCTGCGCTGTTGTAATCGGCAATGGTGTATTCGACGCGCAGCGAAGCAGCGTTCGAGAAAGCGGTCTCAATGCCGGCGCCGTAGACGAACGCGCCCTTGGTACGGCTTTCCGAATATTGAGTGGCGCCGTTGAGGGCTGCCGAGGTCTTGAAGCGCGTTCCGCGGTAACCAACCTTCACGTATAGGCCGGTGCTGTCATTCAGCAGGGCGCCGGCACGAGCCGAAATGCCATAGCTCTCGCGAGCCTTGACTGTAGCCGACTCCGTGTCCGTGCCGTCGGTGGCGGAAAGTGAGACGCTCGCGCTGCTGTAGTCAGCGTTGGCTTCGATGCCGTAGAAAGCACTGCCCACGCGCATGTCATAACCGGCGTAGAGCCCGCCAGCCACGCCGTTGCCGCTCAGACCATCAGCGGAAACCGGGGATCCGCCAAAGTCGATGTCCTCTGCCTGCACTTCGTATGCATCACGGCTGACTTCCACCCCGACGTAAGGGCCGGAGAAGGCCTGTGCGAAAACAGGTTGTGCGGTCATGCCGAATGCCAATGTTGCGGCGGCAGTGACGAACTTCTTCATTACAATTCTCCAATTATCAGGCGCCAAATGTTCTTGGAAACATTTTGCCGACGCGCCGATAAAGACGAGGGTGGCGATATCAAATCGCTAAATCTCATATATCGTTCAATAAATAACTAACGTTGCTCGTATGCAACAGCGATTGCAGTATGACCATTAAATTTGGCAAATTGTCTATTTTCTATCGCAAAGCGGAAAAGAATTTGCGCTGAAGAGCGGGAAATCCAGATTACCCGCGCCGATTGCACGCCATTCCGTGATACTGTTGGAAAAACATTTATTATCAGTTGTAAGTATATTTGCTCTGAAATTCCCGGCCGAAGATCGGCTTGCCATTGGACAAGTTGGCTGCTGAACATTGTGGCTTGCGCGAGTTGATGCTGAATGACGGGGCAAAGGGCCGAATGCCCTTTCGCTTGGCCGTTCATTGGACGGCTACTCTCGAGCGGACAGCGTCCAGGAGACATGCCCGGCTGAGACGGCTACCCCATTCCAATTTGAAGATTATTCCAAGGTTTCGGAAGTCCCGACTTCGCGATCGATTTCGGAACAGCGAATAGCTGGCGACCCACAGCCAGCCCTAATTCCGCCGCAGGGATGCCCCGGCATAAGGATCGTAGTGTGCAGGGGGCGGTGGTTCGGGCACGGTTATGTCGAGATCCTGCGGCTCGGCAGCCGTGCCTCCCACTGCCTGCGCGCCAGTGAGGAGGCCGTTGGCGATGACCGGCGCGCCGAGGAGCACGAAGCACC
>JBARAF010000382.1:0-1700 GCA_049791695.1 Croceibacterium sp. | reverse complement strand
TGCTCGCCATCGGCCTGCCGGGCGACGCCGAATCGCCGCTGGGCGACGCGCTGGATAGTCTGGCTGAACGCGCCGAACAGGCGGTGATGAAGCTGAAGGGCCCGGCGCTGGAGGACGAGATGGTCATCGAACAGGCCGTGTCGCGCGCCCTGAAGAAGGCCAGCCAGCAGATCTGGGATCGCCGTCCGATCGTGGAGACGATCATTCTCAGGCTCTGAGGTCCTTTCCGCTCCCCGCGGGGAAGGCCGGGCAACCGGCTTCCCCCGTGCGGAACGGTTTGGGCGGGGCAGATGTTGTTGAGGCCTTTGAACGGACGGGCGAGCTTCCTATAAGGAGCCGATTCCGCCCGCCCCCAGGATTGCCGCATGCCCGACGCCCCGCCCGAGTTCCGCTACAAACGCGTCCTGCTGAAGGTCTCGGGCGAAGTGCTGATGGGCGACCAGCCCTACGGCATCGACATGAAGACCGTGGCCACGGTCGCCGAGGCCGTTGCGCAGGTGGCCCGCGAGGGGGTCGAGATCTGCCTGGTCATCGGCGGCGGCAACATCTTCCGTGGACTGAGCAAGGCCGCGGGCGACATGGAGCGCGCCACGGCCGACTACATGGGCATGCTGGCGACGGTGATGAACGCCCTGGCCATGCAGGCGGCGCTGGAGAAGATCGGCGTGCAGACGCGGGTGCAGAGCGCCCTGACCATGAACGCCGTGGCCGAGCCCTATGTGCGGCGGCGCGCCCTTCGCCATCTCGAGAAAGGGCGGGTGGTGATCTTCGCCGCCGGCGTCGGCGCGCCCTTCTTCACGACCGATTCGGGCGCCGCTCTGCGGGCCGCGGAAATGGGCTGCGACGCTCTGCTGAAGGGGACCAGCGTGGATGGCGTCTACACCGCCGACCCCAAGAAGGACCCGTCCGCCACCCGCTATGACACGCTGACCTATCACGACGTGCTGGCGAAGGACCTGAAGGTCATGGACGCCTCGGCTGTCGCCCTGATGCGTGACTCGCACATACCGATCGTGGTCTTCTCGATCCGCGAGACCGGTTCGCTGCGCCGCGCCCTGAAGGGCGAGGGCGCCTTCACCGTCATCACGTCCGGCGCCAAGGCCGCCTGACCCACGCACGAAAAGACTGAGGGAAACGCCGATGGCCAAGCCTGATCTGAAACTTTACCGCGAACGCATGGAAAAGGCGGTCTCCGCCCTGAAGGAGGAGTTCAACGGCCTCCGCACCGGCCGGGCCAACGTCGGCCTGCTGGATCCGGTTCAGGTCCAGGCCTACGGCTCGAACGCGCCGCTGAATTCGGTCGCCGCGATCAGCGTCCCCGAGCCGCGCATGATCTCGGTCAACGTCTGGGACAAGGCGATGGTGGGGCCGGTCGAGAAGGCCATCCGCGCCGCCGGCCTGGGCCTCAACCCGATCGTCGACGGCATGACCCTGCGCATCCCCGTGCCGCCGCTGACCGAGGAGCGCCGCAAGGAACTGGCCAAGCTGGCGGGCAAATACGCCGAACAGCAGAAGATCGCCGTCCGCAACGTCCGCCGCGACGCCAATGACGATCTGAAGAAGGCCGAGAAGGCCTCGGAGATCAGCCAGGACGAGCAGAAGAAGATGGAGGCCGAGGTCCAGAAGGACACGGACGCCGCCATCAAGCACATCGACGAGGCCCTGCGCGTCAAGGAAGCCGAGATCATGCAGGTCTGAAT
>JBARAF010000381.1:0-10628 GCA_049791695.1 Croceibacterium sp. | reverse complement strand
AGTGCTTGATCGCGTTGATCGAACCGCTGACGGCCAGCACCGTGGCGATGGCGTTGCGGAACGCTCCTTCGGTCAGGATCTGGCGCGGGCGCAGGTCTTCGGTCACCATGTCCACGATCCGCCGGGCAGCGGCGCGGGCATTGTCCTGCATCTTCGGGCTGTTGCCGCGCACCGGGGCGTGGCCGGGCAGGGCCATGCCCAGCGCTTCGACCACGCAATGCATGGTGTTGGCCGTGGCCATGCCGGCGCAGACGCCGGGGCCGCGAATGGCGTTTTCGGCCATGTCGGCCACCGGGAATTTCAGCTTCGCGCCGAACCGTTCACCCACGGAACCAGACCAGACGTCTTCCACGTCGATTGGCTGGCCATCGATTTCACCGGCCTGCTGGTATCCGCCGATCACCAGGATGGTCGGGATGTTCAGCCGCGCGGCGGCCATCAGGTGCCCCGGCGGCGTCTTGTCGCAGCTGGTCAGGCAAATCATCCCGTCCAGCATCGCGGCTTCCACCTGCACCTCGATATCGTTGGCGATGATGTCCCGCCCGGCCAGGATGTAGCTGCCGCGCTTGCCCGCGCCGGTGATGAAATCCGACGGGGCGGCGGTGCGCACTTCGAACGGGACGCCGCCAGCCTTGCGGATTTCTTCTTTCACGATTGCCGCAATGCCATCGAGATGGGCGTAGCAGATCGCCAGTTCGCTGCTGGAATTCACCACCGCGATCTTCGGCTTCAGCATATCTTCGGCGGACAGGCCAAGCGCCTTCCAGTTGGCACGGCGGCCGGGCGAATTGGCGGACAGGCTGCGCAGGGTCATCCGGGAAATCCTTATTGGCTTATTCGGCGGGCAGGGCGGCGGTCGGTTCTTCCTTGTCCTGGTCAGCCTTCAGCCGCTTGGCGAACTGGGCCATGGCCAGGATGCAGACAATGATGCCGCCGAGGCAGGCAGCGGAGAACAGATAGCCATCAAGCACGGCGTCCGTGCTG
Source organism: Croceibacterium sp. (assembly GCA_049791695.1). GTDB lineage: Bacteria > Pseudomonadota > Alphaproteobacteria > Sphingomonadales > Sphingomonadaceae > Croceibacterium_C. Next base: position 9,644 of record JBARAF010000381.1, on the reverse strand, counting down.
CCCAGGAAATAGCGCGATCCCACCAGCGGGGCGGCCACGGCGGCGAACTTGGCCATGAAGCTGGCCCAGCCGCCCCCGGTCGCCCGGACGGCGCTGGGATAATAGACGCTGGTGATGGAAATCACCGCCGCATGGCCGGCACCAACCAGGATGCCGCCGATGAAGATCACCGGCAGGAACGCGGCGTCGCCATACATGGTGATGCCATAGCCAACGAGCAGCAGGAACGGGATGCCGAACAGCGGCGCCAGAGTGATCAGGGCCGGCCCGCGCTTTTCCGTGAAGGACAGCAGGAAGACCCCGGCAATTGCCCCCAGGATGCCCGAAATGGACCCGATCCAGGTGGCTTCCACCACGGTCATGCCCAGTTCTTCCAGGAACAGCACGCCAAAGCTGCTCTTCAGGTAAATGGCGAAGCTGGAGAAGAAGTACGCCACCCAGATCAGCGGAGTGATGTAGGCGAGCCAGCCGCGGAACAGCTCCTTGAACTTGGTCACCGGCGATTCCTTGGCCGAGGCGCGCTTTTCATCCGACAGGAAATAGCTGTCGTGCGCAGCGGAATCGTAAGTCGGGTCGAACCGGCTGAGCAGCGGCACGATCGTTTCCTTGGGCCGACCCTTGGCCACCAGCCAGCGGGCGCTTTCCGGCAGGGTGAACTGCAGGACCAGTGCCAGCATCAGCGTCAGCGCGCCGCAGACGAAAAACACATAATGCCAGCCGAAATGCGGGGCGAGCAGGTTGGTAATCGGGCCGGCGGCAGACGAACCGAACGAAAAGCCCAGCATGACGATCGTCACCGCCGTGGCGCGGCGGCCGGGAGGCATGGCTTCGATGTTCAGCGACCATGCGGGGGCCAGCAGACCGCCGATGGCCAGGCCACCCAGCAGGCGAAGGACAAACAACATTTCCGGGGTCTGCGCGAAGCCGGTGATGAAGGTCATCAGCGCGCTCAGCACCGTGCACACCAGGATGACCGGGCGGCGACCCCACACGTCGGCGATATAGGAGCCGAGCAGCGAACCGATCATCTGCCCGAGGAAAGCCGCGGTGCTGACCGTGCCCATCATCTCGTTGGTCAGGTTCATCTCGTCGCGGATGTAGGGCAGCGTGTAGGAAATGAGCGCGAAGTCGAGCCCGTCGAAGAAGGTGACGAGGCACGACAGGATCAGGATCCGCATATGAAACTTCGTGAAGTCCAGCCCTTGCAGGAACTTCGCGACGTCCAGTGACCTACCTTCGGCAGCAGATGCCATGCTCGGTGCTCTCCCACTCTTCCCGATTTTTTCTTAGCAAGGTAACGGTAATGCGGCATGGCGCGCTGCGCCAGCGGATTATCGCCCCTGTGGAAGTTTTGCATAATCTTGGGAAAAGGCCAGCCCCCGCAGATAGGCATCCAGCGCATCGTCTGGTGCCGAGACCGAATCTTGCAGCAGGAACGGGGCCTCCGTTTCGGGTGCCAGGCGATAGCCACCTTCGGGCACGGTCGCCACCAGCGCCGCGCAACCGCAGGCGGCCAGTTTGGACCGCAGCCGCGATATGTGCACTTCGACGCTGTTGGTTTCCGGATCGTGGCGGATGCGCCAGACGTCTTCCAGCAACTGGCGGCGGGTTACGGTTTCACCCGGATGGTCGGACAGGCGCCATAACAGGCCGAATTCGCGCGGGTGCAGGCCAATCCAGCGATTCCGGTGCCGGGCATCGCGGTGGAACAGGTCCAGCACCAGCGGCCCGACATTGCGCCAGCGCGGCAGCATGCCCAGCATGTCGGCCACGGTCTGCGCACGGGCGGTCAGTTCGCGCAGGCTGATTTCGCCCGACAGCACTTCGGCACAACCGCCCGTCAGCAGGCGCGCCCGTTCCTGCGATTGTTCTACCCCCAGCAAAAGCAGCCGCCAGGCGGGCCGATCAGCATCCGCCAGTTGCTGGCGCTGGGCGGCGGTCATGCCGCGGGCGTCAACCAGCAGGATATGGCGGCACTCCGCCCGCCGGCCATGACGGCCGTGGCACAGTTCCCACCCTGCTGTTCGCAGATCCCACCTGTTGGGCGGATCGGGCTCGCGCCCGATCCAGCCGAAGTATTTCACCGTCTTACCCCTCTCCCGCGTAATCCGGAGACGGACAAGGCATCAGCTTCACGCGGCCGGTGCAAGCCCGCAATTGGTAACCACGTATGAACCCCGAGGGGGGCGTCAGGCAGCGGAGCTGTTGACGCCCATGCTCTGCAGATACCGCTTCACGTTGCGGGCGGCCTGGCGCAGGCGCTGTTCGTTTTCGACCAGGGCGATGCGGACAAAGCCTTCGCCGTCTTCGCCATAACCGACGCCCGGGGCCACGGCGACATCGGCATGGGTCAGCAGCTGCTTGGAAAATTCCAGGCTGCCCATGTGCTTCAGCGCCGGGGGCAGCGGGGCCCAGGCGAACATCGACGCGGGCGGAGCGGGGATGTCCCACCCGGCGCGGGCGAAGCTTTCCACCAGGACGTCACGCCGCTTGTGGTACAGCAGGCGGTTCTTTTCGACGATGTCCTGCGGGCCGTTCAAGGCGGCGCAGGCAGCGGCCTGGATCGGGGTGAAGGCACCGTAATCGAGATAGCTTTTCACCCGCGTCAGCGCGGCGATCAGCGTGGGGTTGCCCACGGCAAAGCCGATTCGCCAGCCGGCCATCGAATAGGTCTTGGACAGGCTGGTGAATTCCACCGCCACGTCTTTCGCGCCCTTGGCCTGCAGGATCGAAACGGTCGGGTTGCCGTCGTAGTACAGCTCGGAATAGGCGAGGTCGGACAGCACCCAGACCTTGTGTTCGCGGGCCCATTCCACCAGCCGTTCGTAAAACGCCAGGTCAACCGTTTCGGCGGTCGGGTTGGACGGGTAGCTGACGATCAGCACCGTCGGCCGCGGCACGGTGAACTTCATCGCCTTGTCGAGCGATTCCCAATACCGTTCGTCCGGCGTGGTCGGCACGGCGCGGATGGTCGCCCCGGCAATGATGAAGCCATAAGCGTGGATCGGGTAGGTCGGGTTGGGGGCCAGCACCACGTCGCCCGGCGCGGTGATCGCGGTGGCGAGGGAGGCGAGGCCTTCCTTCGAACCCAGCGTCACCACCACTTCGCTTTCCGGGTCCAGCTGGACCCCGAAACGGCGTTCGTAATAATTGGCCTGGGCGCGCCGCAGGCCGGGGATGCCCTTGGACTGGGAATAACCGTGTGCGTCGGGCTTCATCGCCACTTCGCACAGCTTGTCGATCACGTGCTGCGGAGGCGGCAGATCGGGGTTGCCCATGCCGAGATCGATGATGTCCCTACCGGCGGCTCGCGCCGCTGCCCGCATCCCGTTGACTTCGGCGATGACATAGGGCGGCAGTCGCTTGATGCGGTAGAAATCGTTGTCCATGACCTCTTTGGAATATCCATTGTCCAACGGCCCTGTGCCGGTGGTTGGGCGCTTGTGGCGGAATCGGCCCTTTTGCGCAATGATGCTGCGGCAAAGGGCCTCCCATTTGCAACAAGCCGCGCCTATGCTGCCGCAATGCAGGACGATCCCGTAGTGCCAAACACCGCTGGCGACATGTTCACCGAGATGCTGCGCATCCAGGGCGAAGCGGCCCGGCAAGTGGTTGAAACCTTCCTCCCCCAGGCTGCGCAGGCTGTACCGACCGATCAGGCGATGGCCGAATGGGGGCAGGCCGCGCTGAAGCTGCAGAATATGTGGCTGGCCGACCATAGGCCGCCGCAGGCGCAGGACACGGTCCCGCCGATGCCGCTGTTTGCCGACCCTGCGCAATGGCTGTCGCTGATGCAGGGGCTGTGGCAGCAGGTGCCGCTGCTCGATCCGGTGCGCCAGCAGGGGATGTGGGCAGAAGGCGTGCAGATGTGGCAGGACATCCTGGCGCAATATGGGGTCGGCGAAAGTGGCACTGGCCCGGCGGCCGAACCGCACCTGCCGCGCAAGGACCGCCGCTTTGCCGATCCCGCATGGCGGGAACAGCCGGTGTTCGCCCTGATCCACCAGACCTATCTGCTGCTGGCCGAACGCATTGGCGAGGCGGTGGAGGAGATCGAAGGGCTGGAACAGCACGAGCGCGAACAGCTGCGCTTTGCCACCCGCAGCGTGCTGGACGCGATGAGCCCGGCCAATTTCCCGCTGATGAACCCGATGGTGCTGGAACGCACGATCGAAACCCACGGTGAAAACCTGGTCAAGGGGATGGAGCGACTCGCCGGCGACCTGGAACGCGGGCAGTTGACCCATACCGACGCCAGCAAGTTCCACCTCGGCCAGAACATCGCCGCCACTCCCGGCCAGGTGGTTTTCGAAACCGACCTGTACCAGCTGATCCAGTATTCCCCGGCGACGGACCAGGTGGCCGAAATCCCGCTGCTGATCTTCCCGCCGTGGATCAACCGGTTCTACATCCTCGATCTCAATCCGAAGAAAAGCTTCGTCAAATGGGCAGTGGACCAGGGCCTGACCGTGTTCATGGTCAGCTGGCGCAGCGCCGATGAAAGCATGGCCCAGATCACCTGGGACGATTACATCCGCGCCCAGATTGAAGCGATCGACCACGTCCGCGCCCGGCTGAAAGTGCCCGCGGTCCACACCATCGGTTATTGCGTGGCCGGGACCACGCTGGCGGCGACGCTGGCGATCCTGGCCCGGCGGGGTGAGGCGGGAAAAGTTGCCAGCGCCACGTTCCTGACCGCGCAGGTCGATTTCGCCCGCGCCGGCGAACTGAAGGTGTTTATCGACGATGCCCATATCGAAATGGTCCGCCAGGCCAGCAAGGGCGGGTTCCTCGACGGCCGTTACATGGCGGCGACGTTCAACCTGTTGCGCGGGTCGGACCTGATCTGGAACTACGTGGTCAACCACTACCTGCTGGGGGAAGACTATCCGGCTTTCGACCTGCTGTACTGGAACGGCGATGTCACCAACCTGCCGGCCATGTGGCACGAAGCGTACCTGCGTGATCTCTATCGCGACAACCGGCTGGTGGAACCCGACTCGCTGAGCGCGGACGGCACGCCGATCGATCTCAACCTGATTGCCACGCGCGCTTATGTCCAGGCAGGCCGGGAAGACCATATCGCCCCGCCGGAAAGCGTGTTCCGCATCGTGCCGTTCCTGCAGGGGCCGGTGCGGTTCGTGCTGGCGGGCAGCGGGCATATCGCGGGGGTGGTCAATCCGCCGACGGCGAACAAGTACCAGTACTGGACCGGCGATTGCCAGGCACCGTCGCTGGACCAGTTCGTGGCCGGGGCGCAGGAACATCCCGGCAGCTGGTGGGGGGACTGGATCGGGTGGCTTGACGAACTGGCCCCGGCCAAGGTCCCTGCCAAGGGCAAACGCAAGCCGGGTGGCAAGGGCGATCGGGTGATCGAACCGGCTCCCGGCCGTTACGTGGCGACGCGCTGACGCGGCTTTTGCTGCACTGCACAAAAGATTGTTGACACCGCTTGCTGGCAGGCTTATTGTGCAATGCAGCAAAGGCCTCCTGCTGAGGCTGCAAGCGAGGTAACATGGCCGAGAAACCGACCAGCAACGCTAACTCCAAGGCGAAGAAGCCTGCCGCGGTAGTGAAAACTGCACCGGCACCCAAGGCTCCGGCTCCCGTAGCAAAAGCGACGGCAACCCCGGCTCCAGTCCCGGCTCCGGCGCCCAAGCCAGTCACCCCGCCGCAGCCAGTTCAGCCCGTTGCAACCGCCCCCGTGGCGGCAAAGGCACAAGCCCCGCAAGAGGGCCCGAAGACAGAGCCGGCACCCGTAACGGAGCAGCCGGCCGCAGTTTCGCAGGCAACGCCTGTCCTTGAAGCAACCGCCCCACCGGCGGCCGTCAAGGTCAGCATCAAAGAATTGAAGGAAAAGATCATGGCTACCACCCCGAACTTCGATGCCAGCAAGGTTACCGAAACCGTCACCGCCGCGTTCAGCGAAATGCAGGACAAGGCCAAGGTCGCTTACGAAAAGAGCACCGCCGCCGTTGGTGACATGACCGATTTCGCCAAGGGCAACGTTGAAGCCATGGTTGAAAGCGGCAAGATCCTGGCCGGCGCCGTGCAGGACATGAGCAAGACTGCGGTTGAAGAAGCCAAGTCCGCTTATGAACTCGCCACTGCCGACCTGAAGGAAATGGCCGCGATCAAGAGCCCGACCGAACTGTTCCAGATCCAGGGCAAGATCGCCCGTCGCAACTTTGACGCGATGGTCGCTGCCAGCTCGAAGAACACCGAAGCGATGATGAAGCTGGCGAGCGAAGTTTTCGCTCCCGTGTCCGGCCGCATCAACGTGGCGGTCGAAAAGATTTCCAAGGCAGCCTGATTTCAGGTTTCTTCCGCCGGGACCCTCTCCCCCTGGCGGATACAGCGGACCGGATGGCGTAAGCCTTCCGGTCCGTTTGCCGTTTGTGAAGCCGAATGATCCCGCCGCATCTTGCACCCGGGGCGTCCGATACGATATTTGGCCCGATGATGACCCGTATGCACCCGTCTGCCGATACCTTGCCGTTCCCCGTCCGCCTGGCGGACGAGGACGAAGGGGGCGGTACGCCAGGCGGTCCTGGCGGTGGGGACGGCGATGGCAACGGGCAGGTTGGCCTGGCCACCCGCACGCGCACCAAGCCGAAAAAACCCAGCCAGTACAAGGTGCTGATGCTGAACGACGATTACACCCCGATGGAATTCGTCGTGCTGGTGCTGAAGCGGTTTTTCCGCATGGACCTGGAACAGGCAACGCGGGTGATGCTGCACGTCCACCAGCGCGGAGTCGGCGTATGCGGCATCTTTCCTTATGAAGTGGCGGAAACCAAGGTTTCGCAGGTGATGGATTTCGCCCGCCAGAACCAGCATCCGCTGCAATGCACGCTGGAAAAGGCCTGATTGCAGCCCTTGTGGCGGCAGGGCCACTTGACTTGATCGCAAATGCCATGACCTAGAGGGAATGCGCGGGCCGCAGGGCTTGCCGCTCCCCGCTGGCTTGAACGGTCGATTGCTTGAACTTCATCACCGCCATCGATCGTTACATCCTCCGGCTGGTGCTGGTGCCGATGTTTGGCGTCTTCGCGCTGGCCGCATCGCTGCTGATGCTGGAAAAGATGCTCCGCCTGTTCGAATTCGTTTCGACCCAGGGCGGCCCGGTGCGGGTGGTGTTCCGGATGCTGGTCAACCTGGTGCCGGAATATGCCGGCCTGGCGATCCCGCTGGGGCTGATGCTGGGCATCCTGCTGGCCTTCCGCAAACTGGCGACATCCAGCGAACTGGACGTGATGCGGGCTGTGGGGATGAGCTATACCCGGCTGCTGCGCGTCCCCTACCTGATCACGCTGGTGCTGGTGGCGGTGAACTTCGCGATTGTCGGCTATCTCCAGCCGCTTGCGCGCTACAGCTACGAACAGCTCGATTACGAACTGCGCTCCGGCGCGCTGGGCGCTTCGATCAAGGTCGGCGAATTTACCGCGCTGGAAGATCGCGTGGCCCTGCGCATCGAATCGAGCGAGGATGAAGGGCGGCGGCTGATGGGCATCTTTGCCCGCATTGCCGAACCCAAGGGCCAGGTCCTGTCGATCAGCGCGCGCGAAGGGCGTTTCCTGGCCAACCGTGAAGATCGCAACACCATCATCTTCCGCCTGACGGACGGCACCATCGTGCACGAAGTGCCGGGCCGGGCGCCGCGCGTGCTCAGCTTTTCGCAGCATGACCTGCCGATTGACCTGCCGGCGATTGAACGGTTCCGGGCCCGCGGCGACGAAACGCGCGAATACCTGATCCCGGAACTGTTCAAGCTGGGGTGGAGCAAGCAATCGACTCCGCTGGAACGGGCCGGCGGGCAGGCCAATTTCAATTACCGCATGGTCGAAGTGGTGATGATGCTGATGCTGCCGCTGCTGGCGGTGGCGCTGGCGATCCCGCCCAAACGCTCGACCTCCGCCTTGGGGGTGTTCGTCTCGATCGTCGTCGTCGTCGCCTATCACAAGATCAACCAGTACGGGCAATCGGTCGCCACGCTGGGCATGGTCAATCCGTTGCTGGCCCTGTGGGGACCTTTCGTGCTGCTGACGCTGATGATCGGCTGGATGTATTACCGCGTCGCCTTCGTCCCCGGCGGGCAGGCAATCGGGGCGCTGGAAACCGGCTGGGCGCGGATGGCGCGCATGCTGCGCAAGCTGTGGCGGCGGACCGATCCGGCCCTGCGCCGCTTGCCCGATGAAGCTGACGACGAAGAGGAAATCGCCGTTGCTGTTTGATTTCTTCCCGTCGCGCACGCTCACCTGGTATCTCGCCAAGACATTCGTCGTGCGCATCCTGGCGGTGCTGCTGATGCTGGTGCTGGTCCTGCAGATGCTGGACCTGCTGTCTGAAAGCGGCAAGATCCTGGCCCATCCCGGCAACGGGGAAGGGCAGCTGCTGCACTATGTCGGCCTGCGCTTGCCGCAGCTGTTGGCGCGGTTCCTGCCCTATTCGGTGTTGCTGGCCACGATCCTGACCATGACCACTTTCAGCCAGAACAGCGAAGTGGTGTCGATGAAGGCGGCGGGGATGTCCGCCCACCAGATCCTCGCCCCGCTGCTGCTGGTGTCGGTGGTCACGGCGGGGGTTTCCTTCGCGTTCAACGAACGGGTGGTGACCCGGGCAACGTCGACCCTGAAAGCGTGGCAGGCCGTGGAATATGGCACGGTGGTGCCGGAAGTGGCCGGACGGACCAATGTCTACCTGAACGATGGCAATGACGTGCTGTTGGCCACGTCGATTACCGGGCAGGGCGCGGGGACCGTGCTGCAGGGCGTGACTTTCTATGAACGCGACGATGCCGGGATGATCGTGCGCCAGCTGCGCGCTGTCAGCGCCCGCTATGCTGCGCCAGGTTGGCGGCTGGATCGCGCGGCGCAGTTCACCGTTGGCTCGGCCGAATGGCGGCCGCTGGCAGTAGCGCCGGTGGTGGCACCGGGGCTGATGCTGGACCAGCTGGTGATGCGCAAGGTCGATGCCGATGCCGAACCGCTGTGGGAACTGACCGATTCCATCCAGGCGCTGAAGGATTCCGGCCGTCGCACGGCGGAACTGGAAGGCAAATGGTGGCACAAGATTTCCGGTCCGCTGGCGGCCGTGCTGATGCCGCTGCTGGGGGCGATCGCCGGGTTCGGCCTGGCCCGGTCCGGCCACGTGTTTGCCCGTGCGGTGATTGGCATGGCGCTGGGTTTTGCCTTCTTCGTGATCGACAATGCCGCGCTGGCGATGGGCAGTTTTGGCGGCTATCCGCCGCTGCTGGCCGCATGGGCACCCTTCGTACTGTTCTTCCTGGTGGGGGAGACGGTGCTGATCCGTACCGAAGAATGACCGGGCACGCGGACTAGTCCCCACAATTTTGCCATATTTTTGCGTGCGCCACATTTTTGCCATTTTCTAGGGCCGCGAAAGCCGCTATTGGCGCTTCCGGGGATTACCCCACCAAGGAGTGATTCAAATGAAGAAGCTGATCCTGAGCGCCGTTTCGGCCACTGCCCTCATCGCCCTGTCCGCTTGCGGCGGTGCTGAAGAACCGGCTGCTGAAGAAACCGCAGTTGTTGAAGAAGCAACCCCGACCGACGCCGCCGCGACCGACGCCGCTGCCGTTGCCAGCGATGCCGCTGCCGTTGCAACCGACGCCGCCGCTGTTG
>JBARAF010000380.1:0-1500 GCA_049791695.1 Croceibacterium sp. | reverse complement strand
CGGCGCGCCTGCCGGGATCAGCACGGTATCGGCAACTTCATCGAACCACACGGCGCGGCCACGGGCCTTGGCATCCTGCGGCAGCAGCGCGGTGTCGCGATAGGCGGCTTCGACATAAGTGATGATGGCGGTCGAATCGGCCAGCTTGAAATCGTCATCGGCAAAAGCCGGGATCTTGTGAAACGGGCTGACGGCCGAAAATTCGGCGTCCGGCTGGCTGGGATTGCTGGGTGCCCAGTCAAAATCCAGGCCCTTTTCCGCCAGCACGACGGCAACCTTGCGCACGAAGGGCGACAACGGAAATCCGTAAAGCTTCATTGGTGAACTCCTCCCATTTGGAACATTGGTACTCGTATCGCTTTGCCGTTGCGGCCCTGCGGCAGCACGGCTAGGCACTTTCGGCGATGACCCAGACCACCAACGCCCACGATACGTCCTCCACCGCCATGGCAGCACCGGACATTGAAGTCGATGTCCGCGAGACCTTCGGCATCGATATCGACATGAAGGTTCCGGCCTTCTCCGTCGCGGATGAACGTGTGCCCGACATTGATCCCAGTTACGTGTTCGATCCGGACACCACGCTGGCGATCCTGGCCGGCTTTGCCTTCAACCGGCGGGTGATGGTGCAGGGGTACCACGGCACGGGCAAGTCGACCCATATCGAACAGGTGGCGGCGCGGCTGAAGTGGCCGTGCATCCGCATCAACCTGGACGCGCACATCAGCCGTATCGACCTGATCGGGCGCGACGCGATCGTGCTGCGCGACGGGTTGCAGGTGACCGAATTCCGCGAAGGCCTGCTGCCCTGGGCGCTGCAGCACCCGGTGGCGCTGGTGTTCGACGAATATGACGCAGGCCGGCCGGACGTGATGTTCGTGATCCAGCGCGTGCTGGAAACCGAAGGCAAGCTGACCCTGCTGGACCAGAACCGGGTGATCCGCCCGAACCCGAATTTCCGGATGTTCGCCACGGCTAACACCGTGGGCCTGGGCGATACCAGCGGGCTGTATCACGGCACCCAGGCGATCAACCAGGGCCAGATGGACCGCTGGAACATCGTCGTGGCGCTGAATTACCTGCCGCAGGAAACCGAGCGCGCCATCGTCGGCGCCAAGACCAAGCTCGATCCGAAGCTGGTGGCCGACATGGTCCGTGTGGCCGATCTTTCGCGCCAGGGCTTCATCAACGGCGACATTTCCACGGTGATGAGCCCGCGCACGGTGATCACCTGGGCGCAGAACACGGAGATCTTCAAGGATCCGGGCTTCGCCTTCCGCCTCAGCTTCCTCAACAAGTGCGATGAAGCGGAACGGATGCTGGTCGCGGAATACTACCAGCGGGTGTTCGGCGTGGACCTGCCCGAAAGCGTGGTGGGCAAGGCCTGATCTTGCCGATCAGGCCCGACCTTATCCATTTAGCGCGCCCCGTTGCCCAGCACCGGCAGCTTGTAGATTGTCATCGCCACGTTGCGCACGCCTTGCGGGGTTTGCCAGTCCT
>JBARAF010000379.1:0-5512 GCA_049791695.1 Croceibacterium sp. | reverse complement strand
CCCTGGGCCTGACCCCGGCGGAGGACGATCCCGAAGGGGCTGCCCAACTGGCCCGCTGGCGGGCCGAGGCAACGGCCCCGGCACCAGACGCGGTCTATCGCGGGCGCACGCTTGGCCCGGCTTACCGCCGCGCCAGCATCAAGCCGGGCGAAACGATCGAGATCGAACAGATCTTCTACGCCGGGGAACGGGCGGAAATCGCCGCCGAATCTACCGGCGGGCAACCGGTGGAACTGGAAATCCGCACCCAGCGCGATACCGCCACCCCGCCGGTCTGCGCGGCCAAGCTGGAACCGGCGGGCAAGTGCCGCTGGCTGCCGCTGTTCACCGCCCGGTTCAAGATGAAGCTGGTCAACCACGGCGGCAAGGCGGCCAGCGTGTACATCGTCTTCCGCTGACGGCGGCGGCACCCGGCCCAAAAAATGCCCGGCAGTTTGCACCACCGGGCGAGGTTTTTCGGGGCAGGATGTCCCACCCCAGGGTCGCATTACGGCTTTACCCCGGCCGCCCGTCCGCGCCCCGTGACAAGCGCCGTTCAAGCCATGACAAAGGCTGTCAGCCGCGCGTCAGATACCGTCCGGCAGCAGGAACGCGCGGATCACGAACGGGCCGGGATCCTGTCCGCGCAGCGCCGGATCCGTGCGGTACTGGATCTTGCCTTCCGGCGCATAGCCGACCCGCCCGACACGGGTGATCGCGGGGGAGGAATTGAGCCCGGTCTTGACCGGCGTAATCGTCGCGCGATCACCATCCACTTCCACCAGTGCAATCCGCCCGCCCGGCCCTTCGGCCTGCAGGAACCGGTTGCCGCCCAGGGGGCGCAGGCCGTCCGGCCCGTTGACCGGCTGTGACAGGGCCAGGGTGGTCAGCCCGGCATAGCTGCCATCAGCCTTGCGGTTGACCCGCTGGACCAGGTTCTGGCGGACATTGTTGATGTACAGCGTGCCGTCGCCTGCGAAGGCCAGCCCGTCGATCCCGGCCATGTCGGCAGAGGCGGCGAACAGCTCCAGCCCGTTCGCTCCCTTGCGCAGCACGAAAATGCGCCCGGCAATCGTTTCGGTCGCCCAGACGTTACCGGCCCGGTCCACCGCGATGTCGTTGCAGGCAACCGGCCCGGCCGGGAAATCGTGGCTGGCGGACAATTGCCCGGTCTTCAGGTCAAACGCCTTCAGCCGCGAAGGTGCCTCGCCCGGTTCGCGCGACATGAAATTGCCGTTGTCGCAGGTCCACAACAGGCCGCTGCGGTCATCCGCCAGCACCCCGAACAGCGATCGCAGGCCATTGGTGGCATCAGGCCTTACCCAGGGCTGCGCCGTGGCCGATCCGGGTACGGCGCGATAGATCGTGCCATCGCCGCTGCCGACATAGACATTGCCGGGCGCATCGCTGGTGACGCTTTCGGGAAACACCTGCGTGCCTGCGATGGTGATATCCTGCACGGACGGGGCGGCAGGATTGCCGGTGGCAACGGTGACACAGGCCCCCAGCCCCAGCGCCAGCAGCGCCGCCCCGGCGGCCAGCGTGGCCCGCTTTCCATTCAATGCCATGTGCCTTCTCCCGCAGATTGTTTCGCGCGTGATAGGGGGCGCGGGTGGCCCACCGCAAGCCGCCCCGTCAGTTGCCGCGCCACTGCCCCGGGGTGACGGAATACCGGCGCTTGAACGCGCGGGTGAAATGGGCCGGGTCTTCAAACCCGTTGCCGAACGCGATCTGGGCAATGGAACTGGCGCGCAGGCGCGGATCGGTCAGGTCGGCTGCGGACTGTTCCAGCCGCCTGCTCCAGATGTGGGCGGCAATCGAATGGCCGAGCGTTTCCTGCATCAGCTGGTCCAGCCGGCGGCGGCTGATCTTCTGGTCGCGGGCGACGTCTTCCGCGGCAATCCCGGCGACCGACAGGTTGAGTTCGATGAAATCGAGCGCCCGGCGCACCCGCCAGTCGGTCCCCGCCCCCAGTTCGGCAACCGGCGCGGCCACGCCCAGCATCTGCACCGCAACCGCCATCATCGCGCTGCGCTGCGCCTCGCCCAGTTGCGGGGCGTCGCTGGCCAGCCGCAGCAGGAAATCGGCCAGCAGCCGGGTGCCCGGCTCGTCTGCCGGCAGCCGCGTGGCAAACAGCCGGTCCAGTTGCGGGAAACGGCCCAGCGCCGCGGCCCGCGGCAGCCGCAGGAACAGCATCGTGCACTGTTCCTCCGCCCGCAACCGGAAGCCGGCGGATTCGTCCACCAGGCAGACATCGCCAGTGTCCAGCAGGCAGCGGCGGCCAATGTTTTCCAGCTGCATCCGCCCGCTGGCCAGCACGGTCAGCGACAAGTGCGGGAAGCCTTCGGGGGCGGTGCCCGGGGCCGGGCTGTAATCAACTTCGGACGGCGGCGAATCCACTGTGAACAGCTCGCCCGCGCCAAAGCGCACCCGGGCGATGACCCCGGCGGGGGGAATGTCGCTGCCCAGCTTGACGGACAGGCCGGGGAAGATCTGGCTGGACCGGACACACCAGCTGGCGATCCGCGAATCTTCGCCTACCGAACTCAGATCGACCAGCGGCGAAAAATCGGTTCCGGGCGATGTTTCCATTTGCGGCAAGCAGGCTCTCCACATGAGTCAACGCCCAATCCCCACAGACAAGTATGACAGATCAATCAGTGTCGGCAAGCCGGGTGCCAGCCCGGTTGGTCGACAGCCTTGCACGGAACGGCACCAACGGTTGCCCGGGCAGGCTTTGGAGGATGAGCGCAATCGTGCGCCATATGGGGAGGCTGAAATGCAGTATCGAAACACCACACGTGCATCTCTGGCCCGGCGCGGTTCCGCGCTGGCCGCTGCCATTGCCCTGGGCGTGGTGGCCGCGCCGGCATTGGCGCAGGACGCCCCGGCGGAAGATCAGGACAGCGGCCAGATCGCTGAAATCCGCGTGACCGCGCAGCTGCGCGAACAGAACCTGCAGGACGTGCCGCTGGCGATCACCGCGGTCAGCGGCGCGCTGCTGGAAGAACGCAGCCAGACCACGCTGACCGACATTACCCAGCAGATGCCCAACTTGCTGCTGCAGAAAAACCCCGCCGGGCAGGGCAATTCGATCCGCGTGTTCATCCGCGGCGTCGGCCAGTCGGACCAGAGCCCCTCGGTCGAACCGGGCGTCGGCACCTATATCGACGACGTCTATTACGGCACCGTCATCGCCAGTGCGTTCGACCTGACCGATCTGGAACGGATCGAAGTGCTGCGCGGCCCGCAGGGCACGCTGGCCGGGATGAATACGCTGGGCGGGGCGATCAAGCTCTATTCCCGCAAGCCGCAAGGCGAAGGCGGCTATGTCGAAGTGACGCTGGGCAACTTCAACCGCCGCGATGTGAAGGCCAGCGCCGATTTCACCGTGGTGCCCGATGCGGTGTTCGCCCGCATCACCGGCGTCACCCGCAACCGTGACGGGCACGTGACCCGCTACGATTACGGCTGTCTCAAGCCCACCGATCCCGACGTGGTGGCTGGCCGCCTGCCGCGATTGGCCAGCACCGGCGATTGCGAGCTGGGCCAGCTGGGCAACCAGGCGATGTATGCCCTGCGCGGTTCGTTGCGCATTGCGCCTGTCGGCAGCCCGCTGGAAATCAACATTTCCGGCGATTACACCCGCGACACGTCGGAAACCCAGGCATCGGTGCTGCTGGCCAGCGCGCAATCGGCCAATGCCGGTTCCGCCAATCCGACCAACCGTTCGGGCCTGTCGGTGCCGTACCAGGGCGTCGCCTATGATGACCGCTTCGTGCCTTATGGCACCTATCGCCGGTCCACCTCGGTGCTCAACGATCCTTACGCCAGCTATGCCAACTTCTACGATCCCGGCGTGATGTATACCGCCATCGGTGCTCCTCCGGGGCCGCCGTCGGGCTATATTGCCGGGGCCCGGCTGGGGCCGTTCATCGCCCCCTCCGCATCGCAGGTCGATGGCTGGGGCGGTGCCGCGACGATCGATTACGAATTGTCCGACAACCTCGCGCTGAAATCGATCACCGGATACCGCAAGTTCATCAGCCACACCGGTTCGGACAACGACCATTCGCCGATCGTCTTCATCCAGGATGATTCGGATTACGAACACAAGCAGTTCAGCCAGGAACTGCGCCTGGCCGGGCAGTTCGTGGATGACCGGCTGGATGTGATCCTGGGCGCGTTCTATTATGACGCGGCCACCCGCTATAACGCGCGCATCCACACGCCGTTTTCGGGCTTCTGCGCGGCGGCCACCCCCTGCTTCAGCTTCATCAACGACGATACGTCGGACCTGACCAGTTATGCCGGGTTCGCCAATGCAGCTTTCGCGGTAACCGATGCGCTGGTGCTGGAAGGCGGCATCCGCATGACGCACGAAAAGAAGGCGTACCTGTACAACCGCCTGAACCCGGATGGCGTGGGCGATTACCTGCCGCTGTCCAACCCCGGCAACCCACTGACCGGTTATGTCGGCATATACGAAGAAACGCTGACCGATTATCGCCTGGCCGCGTCCTACCGGATCAGTGACGATGCGATGGTCTATGCCCAGTTCTCGACCGGCTTCAAGGGCGGCGGCGTGGCCCCGCGGCCCTATGTCTACCAGCAGATCCGGCCGTTCGGCGCGGAAAAGCTGAAGGCCTATGAAGTGGGCTTCAAGACCGACCTGTTCGACCGCCGGGCGCGGATCAACGGCAGCGCGTTCTACATGGATTACAGCGGGTACCAGGGCGTTCCGACTGTCTGCCTTGACCAGAACGACCAGCCGCTGCCGGCCAACGCCGGGGGCGTCCCGGGCCTTTGCGGCCAGTACCTGAACATCGGCGATGCACGGGTGAAGGGTTTCGAACTGGAAACCACCCTGCGGCCGGTCGACGGGCTGACCATTGACGGCGCACTGAGCCTGACGGACTTCGAATTCACCAGCATCGCCTATCCGACCACCTCGATCATCGTCGGGGCGAAACGGCCGGGCATCGGTGAATGGAAGTGGAGCGCCGGGATCCAGTACGAAGCGCAACTGGGCGATGCCGTGGGCACCCTGACCCCGCGGTTCGACATCTCCTATGTGCCGGGATACTGCGGCAACTTCGCCTGTGATCCGAACGTGAAGGTCGCCAGTTACACCCTGGCCAATGCCCGCATCACCTATCGTTCGCCGGACAACGGCTGGTCGGTGGCGCTGGAAGCGACCAACCTGTTCGACGATCTCTATTACCTGAACAAGCTGGCCACCTTCTACGTCAACGGCCAGCCAGGCCGTCCGCGTGAAGTGGCGCTGACCGTCCGCAAGAACTTCTGACGGCAAACAGTCCCGGGGCCGGTGGTCCCGGGACTTCACAAGCCCTGCCGGACAGGGCATCCCATGCGCAAATGGGCAGAGGGCAGCAATGATGGGCAGGAACGGGATGCGGCGCACCACGCTGGGCGCACTGGCGGCGCTGGCCACCGGGGCATTGGTGCTGGCAGGTTGCCAGGCCAGTGCCGATGGCGGGATGGCATCTGCCGCCGCCGCTCCTGCCAACGC